>JBITAD010000027.1:0-4987 GCA_044439945.1 Blastopirellula sp. JB062 | reverse complement strand
GTACAACAGGCCAGAGAGGCGGCCCGGCGGATGAGTTGCACCAATAACATGCGGCAAATTGGCATCGGACTGCATAACCATCACGATACCTACGGTAAATTTCCGCCCGGCATGCTAACGCAAGATCCGTATGAGCCGGGCGCCACGACTCCGACGCGCACCTGGAACAATCATGGCGTCTTTTGGTCGACGTTTCTGTTGCCCTATATCGAGCAAAATTCGCTTTTCGAGCTCGTTTCGGATCATCTCAATAATTTCGATCGACATACGGCTTTTCAATGGTGGACTCATCCGAGCGGCAATCTTGCGTCGAACATCGTTCCCGCTTATATGTGTCCCAGCGATACTTCAGGCGAATATTTCCCCGGCTTCCCAGCATGGAAACATGGTAAATCCAACTATGTCGCGGTCGCCGCATCCGCCTATTCGGGTCAAGACCTAGGCGACGCCGATCGAGATACGCCGACTCGGGCAGTACCGATCCCCGGCTATAACCTGCCCGGTTACAACGCAACCTATAACGGCTGCTTCTGGCATAACAGCAAGACGAATTTCGCAAGCATCACCGATGGAACCAGCAATACCCTGGTGATCGCCGAACGAGACGGACTAACCCTTCCCGAAGGACGCAACGCGTCGCACTGGATGGGGCCGGATAATGCGACTTATCTCAACCAAGGCATGACCGGCATCGACGCCGATCCTACGTATCGTCTGAATGTGACGCCGACCGGTATCGATCTGAACCAATGGGATACGCCAGGCAGCTTGCATCCCGGCGGGGCGAACTTCGTACTCGGAGACGGCTCGGTCCATTTCATCCCTGACACGATCGACGGCATCGTTTACGAAGCGCTAGGTTCGCGCAACGGCAACGAAGTCGCCAGTCTTCCCTAGCGCAGGTTTCGATACTGTTTTCGTGCCCGATATTTTCGGATTTTGGCGAAATGCGACGAGGTCGATGTAGGCGAATCTTCTCCGATGCAGACCGACGAAGCAGGTTGCTGAAATCTGGAAATCAAAGCCGAACTAAGAATTGAAACATGCTCTAGCTTATAGACCTCGAAAGATATGCCCTGAATTCGCTCGCACCTCCCTCACTTGTCGTTAGGAGATTTTATGTCTTCTCTTTCCCGAATTGATCGGCTTAGCATTGCGGTTCTAATCACGGCGACGACTTGCGGCCTTTGCGGTTGCGGAAATTCGTTAGGCGTCGCTCAAGTGACCGGCGTCGTTACGTATCTCGGCGAGCCGCTTCCCAATGCCGACGTCCGTTTTATCCCCGACCCGATCGGTCCGCGCGGCGCGATTGCTAAAACCAACGACGAAGGACGTTACGTCTTGATGTACGATCTCGATAACGCCGGCGCCTTGCCGGGCCAATACAAAGTCGTCATCTCGACGCGGGGCGGCGGCACACGCCCCGCGCCCGAATCAAATCCCGGGACGGCCTCAAGTTCCAATCCCTACGCGGCCAATCGCTCGTCAGACCTTATGGTCGGCGGCAAAGAAATGCTGCCGATGAAATATTGCTCGTCGAGACAAACGGTCTTATCGGCAGACGTGCAGAAAGGATCCAATACGATCGATTTTCACCTCGAATAATGGGGCACGGCCGATTTTTTTTAAATCGGACTTACCCCAGATTCGACCACAGGTCTTCGATATCCTTTTTCATTCGTCCCATTTCTCCTTTCAGATCTTCGATCTCTTTACGAAGCTCGCGAACCAACGGGCTTTCGTTCGGGGCGTCCGCCGCTTCCACAGGCGGGCTGGCCGGCGCAACGCTCGCAGCGCCCGTCTGACCGACCGGATGAGCTTGAACCACCGGTCGCTGAGCGGCCGGCGTAGTCGCTGAGACTCCTTTTCCGCCGCCAAACTGCCGTTGCTGCTCTTCTAACTCACGCGTCGAATAGAGTCCGTGCGTCACCACCTGCCCGCGTCCTTCTGGAGTCAGCGCGATTACCAGCCCTTTGTCTTGCAAGCCGCGCAAGATCGGCTGTAACGTGCCCATATCGGGTATCTTGCCCATCCGAGCGGCCCGGCCGCGCAGTTCGCCCACCGTCTGCGAGCCGCGCAGCAACAGTTCGGCCATGATCGCCAGCTCATTCCCTTCGCAATCGAGCCAGTCTTTCATGTAATGACGAAACTTGACGACTCGACCGTCTCCGTGCACCTCGGCCACGGCGCCAATTTCTCGCAACTGATCGAGCTCATCTTCGACGTCGTCGGCGTCTAGGCTCATCTGCGGATCGCGGTTGCTTTTCTGGTTACATCCGGTCGTCAGCGCATTGAGAGTCATCGGATAGGCGTCGGGGGTCGTCTTCGCCTTCTCGATCAACACGCCTAAAATGCGGCGCTGAACCGCAGTCACAGGCTTCCACTTTCGTTCGCCGCCGTTGTCGCTTTCCATTCCGCTCAAGCTCCTTTTGATCAAGGTGCAGATACACGTCACGCCGCAGAATAGTACGCCGCACATGTTGACGCAAGTCGACGCATGGCCAGAAGATCGATTGCGCGGTACAACAAAACTTTTCCTGCGATCTGCTCTCTCTCACCGAGGCTGCGATGAACGCGAATAAACCGTTGACCGGCAAACGAATTCTCCTATTCGTCGGCGATATCTACGAAGACCTGGAACTGTGGTACCCCCATCTGCGGCTGATCGAAGCTGGAGCCGAGACCGTCTTAGCCGGCCCCGCAGCAGGCGTCACCTATGCCGGCAAGCATGGCTACCCGGCCAAAAGCGACGTTGCGATCGCCGACGTCGACCCGAACCTGTTTGACGGCGTGATCTGCCCAGGCGGATTTATGCCGGATAAACTGCGACGCGACGAAAAGGTGAAAGAGATCTTGCGTCACTTTGATCAGAAACGACAACTTATCGCCGCGGTTTGCCACGGCGGGTGGATGCCGATTTCGGCCGGCGTTTACGACCAAGTCCGTACGACCGGATCTCCAGGCATCAAAGATGATCTGATCAACGCCGGCGCGATTTGGGAAGATGCGCCAGTGGTGATTGACCGTCATCATGTCACCAGCCGACGGCCTGACGATTTGCCTGATTTTTGCCTCGGCATCTTGCAAGTCTTAACCGGCGCCACCGCATGAGCCTAGCGCACTTTACGCTGGCGACGCGCGATGCGGAATCGACCGCATCGCTGTTGACCCACATTTTCGGATGGCCCCAAATCGGCGTTCCTGGCAATACCGAGGTCTTGGCGATCTGGCTCGATATTGGGCAAGGTCAGCAGCTACATGTGCTGCAAATCGACGGCTTTGAAATTTCGTCGTTTGAGCGAGAGTTTGGGCGACACTTCGCCTTTTTCTTCCCCGCAGCCGAATTGCCGAAAATTCGTCAGCGCCTCGCAGATGCGAATATCGCCGTGATTCCGCCCATTCGCGAAACGCCGTTTGAGCGTTTCTTCTTCCAAGACCCCGTCGGCTATATGTGGGAGGTCATCGACGGCGACCATTTCGTACGAGAATAGCGTTTACGCCGATCGTAGCGAAGAAGCGGAGGCATTTCGCCCAGAAAATGACCTACTCTTTACGAACTTCGCCCCAACAAGGCGAACACTTGAGGGTGTCTTTTTTGTTTACCGCCTGCTTCCTCCAGATCAATACTTCCCCATGGATCGCCAACAAGCCGTCATTATCGGGGCCGGCCCCGCCGGCCTGACCGCCGCCTATGAACTTCTGACGCGCACCCAGATCAAACCGATCGTGTTAGAGATGTCGGACATGGTCGGCGGCATTTCGCGGACGGTCAACTACAAGGGAAATCGCATCGATATCGGCGGACATCGTTTCTTCTCGAAGTCCGATCGGGTCATGGATTGGTGGGTTAACATGCTGCCGATCGAAGCTGGCGCTAAAGCCAGCTTTACGATCAAGTACCAAAATCAAACGCGCAACGTCGAGCATGACGGCGGCCAGGCCGATCCTGATCAAATCGATGACGTGATGCTCGTCCGTCCGCGGAAAAGTCGGATTTACTTCCTCCGCAAATTTTTCGACTATCCGATTTCGCTCAGCGCGACGACGATCGCCAATCTCGGCCCCATTCGCATGGCCAAAATCGGAACCAGTTATTTGCAAGCGCGGCTCTTTCCGATCAGAAACGAGCAAAACCTCGAACAGTTCTTTATCAATCGCTTCGGGCGCGAGCTCTATCTAACCTTCTTCAAATCGTACACCGAGAAGGTTTGGGGAGTGCCGTGCGATCAAATTAGCGCGGCATGGGGCGCTCAACGCATCAAAGGCCTGTCGATCACCAAAGCGATCATGCATGCGGTCAAAAAACCGTTCCAAAAAAAGGACGTCAGCCAAAAAGGGGTCGAAACGTCGCTTATCGAACAGTTCCTCTACCCGAAGCATGGCCCCGGGCAGATGTGGGAAACGTGCGCCAAACGAGTCGTCGAACTCGGCGGCGAACTGCACTACCGCACCAAGGTCGATCAGCTGCATCTCGAAGGCGAGAAAATCGTCGGGGTGACGGTGGTGGACGAACATGGCGAACGACGCCGCATCGACGGCGATTACGTTTTTTCGACGATGCCGGTGAACGAGCTGATTCGTTCGATCGATCGCGAGGTTCCGGCCAATGTGAAAGAAGTCAGCGAAGGCTTGCAGTTCCGCGACTTCATCACAGTCGGCATGCTGGTCAACAAACTAAAGATCAAAGAAGATAGTCCGCAAGGCGAGCAATTGGTTCGCGATAACTGGATCTATATCCAAGAACGCGACGTGCTGATCGGCCGCTTGCAGATTTTTAACAACTGGAGCAAATACCTGGTCGCCGACCCGAACACGGTCTGGCTGGGGCTTGAGTACTTCTGCTATGAGAATGACGATCTCTGGAAGAAGTCGGACGAAGAGATGGCCGCATTAGGCAAGACCGAGCTCGCAAAGATCGACATCATCGACGAGAACGAAGTGCTTGACGCGACGGTCATTCGCGTGCCGAAAACCTACCCCGCTTACT
>JBITAD010000026.1:0-4991 GCA_044439945.1 Blastopirellula sp. JB062 | reverse complement strand
GCTGACGGGGGCCATGTTCCGCATCGTTCAAGAAGGCGTTTCCAACGCTCGTCGACATAGCGAAACTTCTTGCGCCAACGTCAGCGTCATTCGCACGGAGGATCGCATTTCGATCGAAATTCAAGACTCAGGAAAAGGATTCGACGTCTCAAAAGTCTCGAACGAACGGTTTGGCGTGCGCGGAATCATTGAGCGCGCGCGGTTGTTCGGCGGATCGGCCTCGATCGATAGCACGCAGCGGCACGGCACCCGTATCGACGTCAAATTGCCGACCCTAGCTCGACAGACCGAATTGCATGCGATGATGCAATCGATGCCGCCGTCCAATTCATAGATCGCCGTCGCAGAGGCTATTGACTTGACGCAGGGGGCCGAATCGGCCCTGGGCCGCCGCCGAAAGGCAACGGCGGATTTGACTTCATTTTCAGCGGACGCTGGCTCGCATCGCGCGCCTCCAGCCCTTGCATGATCGCCTGCTCGTCTCCACCAACTCGATTCCCGATCGAAGTCGGATATCCCCACGAACGTATTCCGCCTGGATAACCGTAGGGCAAACCGCGGTACGGAGCGAGATACCTGCCGCCGAAATGCGGCCCCAGCCCAATTCCTCCCCAGCCGTAGCCGCCCCATCCCCAACCAATGCCGTTGCCAAAATCGCCGCCCCAAAAATCGAGCGCGGGCATCGGCGCATTGTAGGGGGCGATCACCTCAGGCGTTTTGCCTCGGCGTTGCTTATCAGATTGGCCCGCCATCATAAACGAGTAAAAATTGTCGTCGCTTTTCGTCGCGTCGCCATCTTGAGCCCAACTATGACTCGTAGCGAGCAGCGCCATCGCAACGCCAGCGATCGCTATGCGGCTAGTTGTCGCAAGCATAATATTCGTCTCATGCAGAAAAATACGGCTTTGTACGAGAGATATTTTCCCTCTATAAAACTCTAGCTCGTATTTTTCGACGAACGCTCGGAAATCGTTTTTTTCGAGTTATCCGCGCCTGCATAGCGTTTTACTGTCGACGAATTTGCGTCGTCAACGAGTAAAGCCGATCTCCCATTTCGTAGCGAGCCTCGGCATACATTGCCACGAACCCTTCGGCAGGCACGTCGACTGCGGCAATATAGATGCCGTCTTTGGCGACGATCGGTTCGGCCGTCCACTGAGACGGACGAAAATCGCCGTCTTCGGAAGTCGCCGTCCAAAGTCGGACCTCCTTCGGCGCAACATCGCTACGAACCGTAAGCATGATCTTTTGATCTTTTTCTGCGTATTGCCACTGGAGGTTCGGAAGCGGTTTTCCTTCCGCCACGTGTTTCATGAAAGCGACCAACGACGTCAGCGCCGTTTCGATTCCTCCCTTGAGACCATGTCCGGCATTGGGCACGTAAAGTATATGCTTAGGCGCCGGCAAATCGTCCCAATAGATATTGAGCGCATCGACGACCCAATAGGGATCGTTCGTACCGTTAATTATCAGCTTGGGCAACGTCAACTGCTCGCGATAAGTATAAGGATCAACCCAACGCCACAGCGGGACTTCGGGCTGCTCTTGCATGACGCGCACCAACCCTTTGCTGGTGTAATCTTCGATCTGCTCGCTATACTTTCCCCAGATTTTGATTTGATGTTTCATCTGCGGTTGAAAGTTGAGCGTGTCGATCACGATCGGCGCGATCCCGGCGACTCGCGGCTCGGCCACGGCTGATAACCAAGTCGTCCAACCTCGCTTTGAAGCGCCCGACACGATGAACTTTTCGATCTTCCCACCCCATTCGCTTTGTGCGACTTCCTGGATCACGTCCATCGCTCGGACCGCGCTTTTGACCATCGGAAACAAGAGCGGCCAAGTCGCGTCACGCGTTTCTAAATAACGTAAAAATGTTTCAGTGATCAAATCATCCTCGACCCGATCGCCGAATAGCGGTTGATTCGGAACATGCAACAAATAACCGACGCACATCCCGCCGGCGTTCGCCATGCGTGCTCCGGCAATCAGATCGCCGGTCCGAATTTTTCCGCCTGTCTTACCGCCGGTAATAAAAAGCAGCGCATGATTAGGATGCTCGATCTCTTTCGGTTCGACGATCGCGAGTACGTGCGACCAGGTAATGCCTTGCCAGGTCTGCGAGGTCAGCTTGACTTCATGCATTCGCCCCATGCCTAGCGGCAGATCAGTCGTTTTGACCAGTTCCCAGGCAAAGCTCTCGTCTTTCTGCGCCACATAATCTTGCAATGCGGTTGGCGCGACCGGTTCGGCGATTTTTTCAGCCTGCAAAAGCGACGGCGCAATCCCAAGAGTTAAGAGAGTCAGCAAGGCGCAAGCGGCATGGCGGCAAATCATGGGCAGTCTATTAATTCATTCGTGCAAAAAAGGAAGCGACGCATCGCAACTCGGCGATTGGAAGAATCGAGAACTACTTCGTCTTCAACTCAAGCGTTCCCATATCAATTGGTTCGTCAGCGGTCACCACGAGGTGGATCGGAGTTTTGTCCGGCTTCGAGTAACGATTTTTCAGTCGATCTGGTCCGGCGAAACCAGCTGATATCGCATTGTACTTCCCCCAATAAAACGTCATCGCATAATTACCAGGAGGCGCTCCATCGCCCGCAACAAACGTAGAAAGCTGAAAATTGCCTTCATTGTCGGTTAACCCCTGCGTAATTGAGGGGTGCTCTGCGTCCTCTCCATCGACAGGATGGCAACGGATAACAATCGGGCTGCCGGGAGGCTCGCCGTCTACGCTAACCGTACCCCGTACCGGCGTCGTCGGTTTCGAGAAATATTCATGCTCTTCGCGACCACAGCCGAGCAGGGCCACCGCTGCGGCGCAAAAAGCTAGTCCAGCCACGTCTTTTCTGGCCATTCCACTACCCCATTCCAGAATTTCAAGCGATACGATCGGTTTGTTTTCGCTTCCTTTGAAGCGACTCAATACTCGCCGATTACTTCACCGTTATTTCTCGTTAGCAGCGAAGCGAAAGCGTAGGGGGAAATTGTTGAGGAGATAAATTGAACCGATCCGTCGCACATTAAAAAATTGGCCCCGCCAGGGTGAAACGAGTAATAACCAACGCTACGCCCATTTGAGCAATTGATCATGCACGGTCCGCCTGAGCCTGTAAACGAACCATCGTATAGGGAGCCTTGCGCCCAATGCTCTCCGTTAAGAAAATCGCCCCAACCGCCCCCTTGAGCCGGGCCGGCGGCCGCAGTCAGCGTCGAGTCGACCTTTCGTTTCGCATACACGTTCGAGCCGCCTAATCGTTCGCCCACTAAAAAGGTGTTCGACGTGCCGTCTAAGATGTCTGCAATCCGCGGACACGAATCTTTCCCCCCATAGCCGGTCTGCCACAATACGCCGCTCTTACTGTTCGCAGGATGCGACACATACGCAAGATCGGCATAGTCGCCGCGAATGCCGGTCGTGGCAATGTAGTCGCTGCGAGCTGCCGTCCACGATAAGGCGAGCGGCGGCACTCCAGGACTTAGCGAATCAGCGTCAACCCCGTAGTCGTGCAGTTCGTCTTCAGCGGCCGAAGGACACATGAACGCGTCAATCGGCGTTGCGATCACCTCTAAGTTCGTAGCGACTGCCGCGGCCGGAAAACCAATCGCCGCGCCCTCTTCGATCGCCGGCACGCGCGGATCCCATAGATTCGCCAAAGCTGTTTGTTCTAAATAAGGAAGCAACTGAACTCCCCAACAAGAACCGTTGAGATCGTCGGTTACGTTCCAACCAAACGGAAAACATCCGAGCGCACCATGGTAGTTATGAAACGCCAAACCTTGTTGTTTGAGATTGTTCGTGCACTGCATCCGCCTAGCTGCCTCGCGGGCTTGCTGCACCGCCGGCAGCAACAAGGCGATCAAGACGCCGATGATCGCAATAACCACCAACAGTTCTACCAACGTAAATGCGTTACGTCGGTCTACGGAAGCGCTCGCGCGATGATGACTCATGACGCCGTTCCTTGAACAAGATGTAAGAAAAGAGAAGAGAAAGATTAGTGCGTAGACGATTCGTAGACTTAAATCTAGGAGCCGACCTTACGTCTCTTATTGAAAGAAATTATTCGACCTGAGTCAAACCTTTTTCGGTTCGTTTTATTAATATCAGGTTATATCAAGCAGCATGCGAAGAGAGCGTCGCTGCGATAGCAAGAGCGCAAAAAACAGGACGTGCGATAAACAACGTTATCGCACGTCCCGATTGAAACCATATCAGATCAAAAAAGGATCTAATGTGGCAGTGGGCGCCTACCGGCAACCCGCCGGCAACCGTTAGGCGTCTCCACCTCTTCGGCTAATACAGACAGATTCCACTGAACCACCTCCTTTCCACTAAAGCCGCCCCAGTCCTTGCCGATTAAGCCAGTTAGACGGCATCGACTGGGCTCTAGTAAATTGCGTCGCGTCAACGCAACCCGATAACTCAACTTTGCACCAACCTTGCGAGTTCTGCAAGAGCAATTCTCGCGGCGGCAATCTCTTAGACAACCCGGCCCAAGATGGGTTCGCGCAGTCGACAAAAAACTAATCGACGTAACCCTCCTTACAATAAAGACTTTCGTCCCTATGTCGAATTTTATCCCCACCGAAACGGAAGAATCTTCCAGAGTCGCTGTTCGCGCAAATAGATCCCCAGCCAAGCGACAGTCGGCATGGCGGCTTGCATCACGAACGATTCGTCCTTGAGCCAGTGGGTACAGATCGCCCCTCCCATATAACCGGTTAACAAAATGGCGCCTAGGATCGAGGTTGGCGGAATCAAATAAACAATGGCGCATGTCGTCAGCAAGATCCCTAACGGCAGCAGTTTTTCCGCAGAGAAGCCCGCCTGCTCCATTTCGGCCAGTACCTCAGGGTCCAGTTCGTCGGCCAACGCCATCGATAATTTCATTAATCCGGCCGCCAGAAATGCCAAACCGACAAGCAAGGTTAAGACGCGCCCAATCCAAACGGCGATCATGTTCCGTTTAGCGGCGACAGGTTCC
>JBITAD010000025.1:0-5024 GCA_044439945.1 Blastopirellula sp. JB062 | reverse complement strand
ACGTATGCGGCGTCGAAGCGCCGAGAGAGTTGATCCGTCGGCGGCGCATAGAATCGCAATGCTCCCACGGGGCGCGTAACCTCTTGCAATAGCGAAAACGGGAAAGCCGCTGGCGTTGGCACGTAAGCTCTCTAGTTTAATCGGTTTACGGCAATCATGCATCTACGCTTTCCGACGTGTGCTAGCCAATCCTTTTCCCTGTCTGTTAAGATTGCCGGGCCTAGGGAATTTTTGACGCAATCGCAAGTGGTTCAAGATGAATATTGATTTGCCTGTTCGTCACGGCAAAGTTCGTGACATTTACGATCTGGGAGACAAGTTGCTGCTGGTCGCTTCCGATCGGACGAGTGCGTTCGACTGCGTGTTGCCGTCCGCAATTCCTGACAAAGGTCGGGTTTTGACGCAGATCAGCCGCTTTTGGTTCGAGAAGCTCGGCGTCGCCAATCACATGATCTCGACCGACGTCGCCGAGGCAGGTTTGCCGGCCGGCGCTGATTTGGCCGAACTTGACGGACGCAGCATGCTGGTCCGCAAGACCGAAGTCGTGCCGATCGAATGCGTCGTTCGCGGCTATCTCGCCGGCTCAGGCTGGAAAGAGTACGGAAAAAGCGGCACTGTCTGCGGAATTCCGCTGCCGGCGGGCTTAGAGCAAAGCGCCCAGTTAGAAACGCCGATTTTTACTCCGGCCACGAAAGAAGAATCAGGGCACGACATCAACATCTCGTACGAGCGGATGTGCGAAATCATCGGCGAAGAGCTTGCGTCGACCCTCCGCGAAAAGAGTCTCGACATTTATTCGCGCGGCGCCAAGTTCGCTCGCGAAAAAGGGATTATCATCGCCGACACTAAATTTGAATGGGGCGTCGTCGACGGCGAACTTCTACTGATCGACGAAGTGTTAACCCCTGATAGCTCGCGTTTCTGGCCTGAAGATCAGTACAAGGTCGGCATTAGCCCTCCTTCGTTCGACAAGCAGATCGTCCGCGATTATCTCGAAACGACCGATTGGGACAAGAAAAGCGCGCCGCCTCAATTGCCTGCCGAGGTTGTCAGCCAAACGCGGGCGAAGTACATCGAAGCGTTTGAGGAATTGACCGGTCAGTCGTTTCCTTGGAAATAGCCTGCCTTAGAAATGAGCGGCTCATAATATTCAGCCGGCGCTGACCGTTATTCGGTCGCGCCGGTTTTTTCGTTCGAATCCGACTTGGACGGCTCGCCCTGTTCGGCGACGTCAACCGCCGATTCGTCTTGGTTAGTCGCAGCTTCGGGCTTGGCTGGCTCGGGGGCTTTCTCCGTTTCGCTGTCCTTTTCCTCAGACTGAGAGTCTGCGGCTTGGGGCGCCGCCGGCTTGGCAGGCGGAATAATCCGCTCGGCGAGCAGCGTATTACCGCGACGTTGCGGCGAGGCGATGTCGTCTTCGTAGGTAAGCCACTTGACGGCTGTTTCGCGAGAAGCGGCCTGCTCTTCCGGAGATTGCTTGTCGTCATGCGAGACCGCCGCATTGGCACGCGCCAAACCATACCGAGCTTGCGAGGCGAAACTGATCTGCGGGAACTCTTTGAGCGTTCGTATCTTGAAGTAGTCGATCGCGGACGCGTATTGCTCGCTATCGAGCGCGATCTGGCCGAGTTGATAACTGGCAATCATCTTTAACGATTTGGCGTTCGACATCATCGCCTGAACGAAGAATCGTTGCTGTTCGGGGTCGCGCGGCAGACGCATGCCCTGGCTTTCGAGCATTTCGACTTGCTCGCGAAAGTTGAGCTTTTGAATCTGCAGGTCGAAACTGCGTGCGAGCAAATACATCTTGCGAGCGCCGGGGCGTTGGATCTCGTTGTCGAAACGTCCCATCAAATGGAGCAGTCGTCCGCTGGCGAGCGGCGAACTTTGGTCGTACAGTTGACGCTCCATATAAAACTGCTGCGCTAACGAGGGCTGGTTCGCTTCGCCGGGTTGATCACGCAAACGTTGGCGAATGCCGTCTTCAGCCAAGATGGGAGCTTCCCAAATGCGAACTTGTTCGACGCCGGCATTTTTTAATCGCTCGGCGATCTTGGTCGGCTCGACTGCCAAACGCAGGCGAAGCTTGCCGGTCAATTGCGATTCGAGTACGGCGGCGGCTTGCGTCAGCGAGCAACTTGGCGCGTCGATCAACGCAATCGCCTTTTGAAAGCTCTCTGGGCCGTAAGGATAGGCGTATTTCGTCGAGCTCATGCCTGTTTGAACCGCGTCGCTTGCGCTGGCGGTCGCTAATGTTGCCACGCCTGTTCCGTCTGACACGGGTAAACCGTATTCGGCGTCAAACAGATAAGCTTGGCCGGCGATCTCGACGCCGACGACATGCGTCGACGGTTCGCCTTCGACATCAACTAACTCTAAGGCGAAGGCGTTCAACCCTTGTTGTCGCGCCATGCTGATGAAGATCCGCGCCCGTTCGACCGAGTCTCCATAACCGATTTGCAGCGCTTCCCAAGGTTCGCGAGCGGTACCCGGCGCAAATTGCTTCGCTTCTTTGCGTAGTTGAATGTTGCGAACGGTCCAGTCGAATAACAAGCAAGCGGTGCGCAAATCATCGCGATCGCTGTTCGAGATTGAAGCGGGAAGCGAGTCGATCCAAGCGGTCATGCCGGCTGGCAACTTGCCGTGGTCGCGAATATAGGTCGACAACGAAAAAGCCCAGACGCACCCTTCGAGGTAGTCGAAATCGCTGCCGCGAAACGTATTGGGATACTTCGGATCGCGAAAGTACGTGGTCGCCAGATCCTTCATCCGAGACGTATTGCGGAGGTCCTCGGGCAGCGCCTCGATCATGGGGTCGGGTTGCCATTGCGGGGCGAGTTGCCGGTTATGCAACCAACGGTTTAACGACTGTAAAACCTCGCGTTGAACGACGGCGGCGTTAAATTGATCAAGATCTTCCAGCAAGACCAGCGCTTGTTGAAGCATGTCGGCTTGCGCTTCGCTCGAAGCTTTTTGAGCGGAGACCGATTTTGTGGAAGCGGAGCCGCCGCTCGACTTCGGTTTCGGCTGAGAGCCGCCGCAACCAAGCGACAGAGTAGAAGCCGTCATCAGGACGAGAATAGCAAGTGATCGCATGGCAATACGTCGCAAGTTGGACTATTGGTTAGAACAGGCGGCTTCGCGAACTGCGACTACCTGTCGAAGTAGTTTTTCCGCTTCGGCGAGCGGAACCATGTTGGGCCCATCGCTGGGCGACTTGTCAGGGTCGGGATGCGTCTCAAAAAAAAGACCGTCTATCCCAACGGCGGCTGCGGCTCGCGCCATCGGAGGCACCATCGCTCGGTTACCGCCGGTCGCGGCGCCGAGCCCGCCTGGCTCTTGCACGCTATGGGTCGCATCAAAAATAACCGGTACCCCAAGCGATGCCATCTCAAGCAGCGCACGCATGTCATTGACGAGGCGGCCGTATCCGAAAAACGTACCGCGCTCGGTTAGCATGACGTCGCGGCTGCCTGCTTCTTGCAACTTGGCGACGACATGCTTCATGTCCCAAGGGGCCATAAATTGCCCTTTTTTTACGTTTATCGCTTTTCCGGTGTTCGCCGCAGCCAGAAGCAAATCGGTCTGACGCGCCAAAAATGCGGGGATTTGAAGCAAATCGCAAACTTCGGCGACTTGCGCCGCTTGCGAAGATTCATGGATATCGGTTGTAACCGGCAGTTCAAATTGTCGGTTCACTTCTTCCAGCACGCGCAATCCTTGGTCGATTCCGACTCCGCGAAACGCGCTGCCGCTGGTTCTGTTCGCTTTGTCGAACGAGGCTTTGAAGACGAGTTGAATTGGCAGTTGGGCGGCCAGACCCTTCAAATGCCCTGCAATCGAAAGGGTAAGATCCAAGTTTTCGATGACGCAAGGTCCGGCGACGACCAGTAAAGGTCGCCCTTCGCCGCAGGTCAAATGGTCAATCTTCGCCGTTCCGCTCATATTCGCTCCTTCTAACCTCATTTCAGTTTGATTCTACTTGGAACCCCTGGCCAGGGCCGCGCGAGAACTTCATAAAACCGTCCCTAGCGGTTCCGATGGATGGAATTGTGCGAACTTTTGCGGCACTAAACAGCGAAAGCGATTGGGGGCGATCTCGATCTCTACTGGTAAAGGCCCCCCGGGGTCGCCGTCGGTCTGATACCGTACCTCAGTTGCCGTCGTCTCGATTCGGACTCGACGGCAACGACAAAGCGTCACGTCGTTCCGGTTAGATAAGCCTTGGCGTAGCAGCGAGTAAAGATAACTCATTCCGCGGCTGACGCCTCCTTGGTGCAAAACGCAAAGATCAAGCATGCCGTCCCACGCAACCGCATGCGGGGCGAAGCTCATTCCCCAGGCGTATCTTGGCACGTTCACCACAAAAGCCCATTTGCCTGCATGGCGTTGGAGTTCGCCAGATTCGGTCTCCAACTCCAGTTGCAAGTCAGGGAATCGATACTGTCTGGCGGCTTGAACCATCGGCCCAAAGTAGGCGGATTGCGACAGATGCCCCTTTCGCGAAGCGGCGACTCGATGGACGACTTCGGCGTCATAGCCGACGCCCAGCATCAGCAAAAAAAGACGCCCATTGGCCGTTGCGGCGTCGAACTGACCCACATGCGCCGTCGACAAAAATTCGAGAAATGCGTCGGTCGAATTGCTGATGCCCAGATATTTGCCCAATACGTTCTCGGTGCCGGTCGGAAAAATTGCGAGCGGCACATCGGGGCCAATTAGCGAGACGGCCGCGGCGGCGGTTCCGTCCCCCCCCGCCGAAATCACGAAACGAACCGACGAATCAACGAGCGATTCCAATTGGGGCAAGGTCGTCGCCGACATGACCTGAAACCCTCTTCGGCTCAATTTCGTTTGCAAACGAGCGATTTTATCTTGCCGATGAAGCGGCCCTGCGATCGGGTTGTAAAACAGGACGATCTTCCCGGCGTTACCTGCTTGAAATGGCAGAAAGTTCACGTTGTCTCACAGGGGAAGAGCTGGGAGGAAGAGTGATCATCCAAGTCTCTCATGGTATCGGTTGG
>JBITAD010000024.1:3720-5024 GCA_044439945.1 Blastopirellula sp. JB062 | reverse complement strand
CATTATTCGTCTCCCCGTAATTTGAAACCGAAAAGGCTCGGCTTTGACCCGACCGGAGCCAAGACTCCGGGCGCACTCAACCTTTGGCTCTATCGTCGAATTGCGAATCAGTCAATCTTTGTTCCTGGCTCCTGCGAAGGAAGCGTGACCTTGGTCAACTGGCCGCAAAACGACTATATGCTGGGCAATCTCGTCGGCGTTTCCGATGACGAAAAGCAAAAGCATATCGACCAGGCGAAACAACTTAGCCTGTCGTTATTTTATTGGTTGCAAACCGAATGCCCGCGTCCAGACGGAGGCGCGGGTTTCGCCGGTTTGCGGCTATTGCCTGAAATGGTCGGCACAGCCGACGGAATGGCCAAATATCCTTATGTGCGCGAATCACGACGGATCTTAGCCGAAGAAACCGTCACCGAACGGCACGTCGGTCGAGAGCAGCGTGCCGAACTCACCGGCCAAAAAGGAACTCAGCTAAAAGCGGCGACCTTCGCCGACTCGGTCGGCGTCGGCTCGTATCATATCGATCTGCATCCCAGCAGCGGCGGCGATAATTATATCGATTTCGCTTCGCTGCCGTTTCAAATTCCGCTCGGCGCCATGATTCCGCGGCGAATCGAGAATCTGATTCCGGCCTGCAAAAATATCGGCGTCACTCATCTGACCAACGGTTGCTACCGTTTGCATCCGGTCGAATGGGGCATCGGCGAGGCGGCCGGCTGTTTGGCCAGCTTTGCGCTCAATAAGAAGACGACCCCGCGGGCAATTCGTAATACGCCTGACAAGCTGGCTGATTTCCAACGTTCGCTGACCGCCGAAGGGATCGAACTGGCTTGGCCTGAATCTTGATGCGAATTTTAAGCGGCCGCCGACTCATCATCGCATAAAAGCTCGTCGAGACGATCGCCTTCGGCGGCCAAGATGGTCAGACCGAGCTTGTTAGCTAACGCGATGACTTCCTCTTGATCGACGACGATCGTCTTGTCGGCTTCGATCACCAGGGCGGTTGCGCCAGATTCGGCCATCACCTCAATCGTGCCGACGCCTATCGTCGGCACGTCAAAACGCATGTCTTGCTGCGGCTTGGCGACTTTGACGATCGTAAATCCGCCGGAGCGGCATAATTGTCCGGCACGACGAATACACTCGTCGGTTCCTTCGACCGCTTCCAGCGCCAACGCAGTTTGTCCCTTGATCGCAACGCTTTGCCCCGTATCGAATTGGCCGATCGCTTTGGCCAATCGCCAGCCGTATTGAATGTCGTTGCGTTGTCGTTTGCTCAGCGGTTTGCCGGCAAGCTGTCCAAA
>JBITAD010000024.1:0-3710 GCA_044439945.1 Blastopirellula sp. JB062 | reverse complement strand
CAAATGTGATTCCTTTCTTTATGAAGGCGCGGCAAATGCCGCCCAGCAGCGTATCGTCTTTGCGATCTTTCGTCCCCAGCAAAAAGTGCGGCGCAAAAGTTCGCGCGCCGTACCAATCGGGAAAATGGTTCCAAAGCACGTTTCGATCAAAGAGCCGCACTTTGTGAACTTTGCCGACCATCGTCGCGGTCTTCACCTGGCGTCGCTGATAAAAACGGACGCATTTGCCTAGCTGGCCAAGTCCGATCCACTCGTGCGTCGTCGATAATTCGGCCAGTATCGGGTCGGCATGATCTTTAATCAGCAACGTATGAACTGCGTAACCGTGCCGTCGCAGCGCAGCGACCACTTCGATCGGCAGTCGTCCCCAACCGGCGAGCAAGCCGAACGGCGGTAGTCGGTCGGTCGCATTGGTATTCATGGCGCCCATATTCATCGCAGAAGCTAAGCGGTTCTTCGCAGTTCGTCTTCTTTCTCCAACTCGCTAACGCGAGCTAACAAAGTCTTTAACTGCTTACGCATCTCAGGCAATTTGCTGAGAAGCGCCACTTCCAGTTTTTTCTCTTTTGCAGGGATCGCCGGCGAACCAATCACGTTTTGTCTGGCTGCGATGTCAGACGAAATTCCCGCTTTCGCTCCCAAGATCGCCCCGTCGCCGATATGCACGTGATCTCGTACGCCGACTTGACCGGCCATAACGACGTAATCGCCGGTAGTCGTGCTTCCGGCGATGCCGACTTGCGAGCAAATCAAATTATGCCGACCGATCCGGCAGTTATGGGCGATCATCACTTGGTTATCGATCTTCGTTCCGTCGCCGATGACCGTGGGCCCGTACGTGCCGCGATCGATGGTCGTGGCGGCGCCGATCTCGACATGATCGCCGACGACGACGTTGCCTAATTGCGAAGAGAGAATGTGCTCTCCGCTAGATGAATCATAGCCGAACCCGAAGGCGCCTAAGATTGCCGAAGCATGCAAGATGCAATGGGCGCCGATGATCGTATTTTCGTAAAGCACGACGCCGGGAAACAAGATTGTGCCGGCGCCAATGACGCTGCCGGCGCCGATTTGCGCTCCGCTTTGAATGACCGCGCCAGATTCGACGCTAACGCTTTCGCCGATCACCGCCAATGGTCCGACCGAAGCGTCGGCGGCAATCACCGCGCTCTCGGCGACGACGGCCGAAGGATGAACGCCAGGCTTGTTTTGCGCGAGTAAGGGGCGAAATTGCGAGACCACTTTCGCAAAAGCCGCATGCACGTCGGCGACCACGATCAGGGGCATGCCGCTCGGAGCGAATTCTCCCGATGCGATCACCGCCGCCGCACTGCAGCGGGCTAACTCTTTGGCAAGTTCCGGCTTATCCGCTAACGTTATTTCGCCAGGTTGCGAATCGCGTATGATCGAGGCGCCGCTAATTTCTAACTCTGCGTCGCCGTGAAGCGTCCCCTCGACTAGAGACGCCAATTGGCCGAGCGTGACCCCCATTGCGTTGCTTTCTTTCGCAAGAGCTGTGTAGCCGTAGTTGATAGCTGGGCAATGTACCGGAATATCCCTATTTCGACCAAGACCGATCGCCGGCCTAGCTAGCACCGTTCTCGACTTCTTCTGATCGCACACGGCGTGAACGGGCAAAATGAAATACGTTAATAATTCGCCTATTTTCGTCGCTTGCCGCTTTACGCACCCTATTTCCGGCCTTAACTCTTGATATTCGGGCCTCGTTGTGGCATCCTCATACTTTCTCATGCAGAAAAAAAATCTCATCTTCTTTGAAATTGACACCTAGAGACGCTTCCCATGACGCCTGAAGAAGTGAACTACGCCCTCCTTTGTTTGGGCGTCGGTATGGCCATGGTATTGGGTTTGATCATCATTTTGCGAGCCAATGCCTTTATTGCCATGTTGGTGGCGGCGATGGCGGTCAGTTTGATGGCCGACGGCAGCGTTCAAGAAAAGTTCAGTCGGGTCGCTGCGGCGTTCGGCGGAATGGCCGGAGGGGTCGGCATCGTCATTGCTCTGGCCGCAATCATCGGCAAATGCATGCTCGATAGCGGCGCCGCCGATCGGGTCGTACGCTGGTTGATGAGCGTTTGCGGCGAGAAACGAGCCCCTACCGCGCTGATGGGTAGCGGTTTTATTTTGGCGGTGCCGGTCTTCTTCGACACCGTTTTTTACTTGTTGGTACCGCTAGCTCGTTCGCTGTTTCGTCGAACCAAAAAAAATTATCTGTTGTTTGTGATGGCGATCGCAACCGGCGGCGCGATCACTCACACATTGGTTCCGCCGACGCCGGGGCCTCTGGTCGTCGCCGATCAACTGGGAGTCGACAAGGGACTGATGATCTTGATCGGCGCGTGCGTCGCATTGCCGGCCGCCGTCGCAGGCTTATTGTTTTCGATGTTGATGAACCGCTGGATGCCTTTGCCGATGCGTCCAATCAGCGCCGAACCGGAACCGGAAGAACTTCCAGACAGCCAACTTCCTAGCTTATTCGTCTCGATGCTGCCGGTCATACTGCCGGTGCTGCTGATTTCGACCAATACGGTCTTAACGACGGTCGCCGACAGCCAAAGAGCGGCGCAAATAAAAAGCGATCAAATCGATTGGCCCGAGTTCCGCGCTAAAATTCAAGCCGAGAATCAGAACGAAGGCGATTCGCTAGGCAAGCGAATTGTCGGTTCCATCTCGGAAAGCAAATTTCAAACCGAGCGGCGAGCCGAGATCGCCGACTTGCTGCTGCGAGACGCTCCGCTTTCGACCGACGACCAGCAAGCTTTGACCGAAGGTCTAAATCAATTCGTGCTGACGAACAAAGAATTGGCCGTCAACTTGCCTGGCTCGTTGCCGCCGGATGTCGTGAAGAAGGTGAACGGCGACAATTCACGCATGAAACCGGTCGACGCCGAGCGCATGAATCGCCAAGTATTGGAAGCGAGTTACGGTCAGGAACTGATCCAACCGCATGTTTGGAACACCGACGCGCGCGTTGCGGCCAATTGGTCAGCGGCGCTAGGCGATCCTAACCTGGCGTTACTCTTATCGGCCGCCATCGCCATGGCGACGCTCGTTTCATCACGAAAATTGACGCTAAAAGAACTCGCACAGTCTGTCGAAATCGCGCTGATGAGCGGCGGAGTAATCATTTTAATCACCTGCGCCGGCGGCGCCTTCGGCGCGATGTTGGGCGTCGCGAACGTCGGTCCGGCAATTCGCGAACTGTTCAGCGTCGGCGGCGGGGGCGGCAGCGCAGTGATGCTGCTGCTTCTCGGTTTCTCGATCGCGTCCTTGTTGAAAGTCGCTCAAGGGTCTAGCACCGTCGCGATGATCACCGGAGCCGCGATGCTGGCTGGATTGGCGACTCCCGAAACTTTGGGGTGTCATCCCGTTTATCTCGCCACCGCGATCGGCGGCGGATCGTTAATGGGATCATGGATGAACGACAGCGGGTTCTGGGTCTTCGCCAAGATGAGCGGGCTAACCGAAGTCGAAGCGCTGAAGTCTTGGACATTGTTGCTGCTTGTGTTGGGAAGCGTCAGTTTTTTGACGACGCTCGTACTGGCGACCCTTATGCCGCTGGTTTAAATCCCTCGTTGTCGCGCAAGCATGAAACGACGCCGATGTAATTAGAGCCTGTTTCGACCTCCTCGCATTTCGCCACAATCAGAAAATCTCGGGCAAGAAAACAGTTTTTAAAACCGGCACTA
>JBITAD010000023.1:0-5058 GCA_044439945.1 Blastopirellula sp. JB062 | reverse complement strand
ATGGCGTATTGATTGGATTTGCATTTGGGAGTTTGCTTGCGACGGTGCTATGTATCGTTTTGGTTCTTAATGGTTGGCTTGCGATAGGCGTTGTGTTGCTTAGGATTGTTTCCGTTACAAGTCTAACTTGCGGGGTACTGGCCGGGAGCTTCACGGCTATCGGAAGAAAACTGAGTGGAGTTACGGGTTTCTTGTATACCCTAATCTTGTCGCCTTAGCCGAGGTTGGATGGATGCGGTTTCTCGCTGAAGTAGCTCAAGTTTTGGCAAGCGCGTTGGGGGCGTCCATCAAGCGACTTCCGCTATGTCTGGCGGGTTGACGCGTAGGCTCCGATTTTCGCAACCTCAAATTCAGTCAGAAGGGCTAACGTTTACGCCGGTCGCCCGTTTTGGTCGGGCGGGGCGATTTGACCCCTCCCCTCCGATTGTCGGAATTCCGTCGGTCAATTGTCGCCCGGTCGTTGCCGATCGGTTCCGGCATGCTCGGCGGTGGCGTGGCAGTCAAGAGAAACGAAGGTGACAAGTCAGGTGACTTGTTGGGGTTGGAAACCGCAGAGAGCCGCCTATGCGGTCCCTCTAAACCTTAATCCAGAAAGGATTTAGAAAAAGTGCTCCCTGTAGGAATCGAACCTACAACCTACTGATTAAGAGTCAGTTGCTCTGCCGATTGAGCTAAGGGAGCAAAGTGGGTGGAGACGCGGGGTTCGGTTGGCCTGGCGATCAGGCGACACGTTCGCGTTTGTCCGAATTCCTTAATGTACCGCCATCATCGGCTATTACCAAGCCGGGCTACATCTTTTCCGCTTCGTTTTTTTCTTCGTCGGCTGGATCGGCGAGCATTTCGAGCTGCTTCATTTTGCGATACAAGTTCGAGCGGTGCATGCCGATCTTTTCGGCCGCGGCGCTGATATTGCCTTGCGATGCGGAGACGTGTCGCTGGATATAACGCCTTTGAAATTCAGCGGTTGCGTCGTTTAAAGGAATGTTGCTGGGCCCCTCGTCCAGCGTATCGAGCGAATGAAACTGAAACGCCTCGGGCTGCAGCAAGTCTTCGCTATGCAAAAAGATCACTCGCTCAATCGTATTACGCAGTTCGCGCACGTTGCCGGGCCAAGCGTGCGTCAGCAGGCGGCGCGCCGCGGCGTCAGACAATGTCGGCGTTCGGCGGCCTGTCTTGAGGGCGAAATGATGCAAAAAATGCTGGGCCAGCGTCAAAATGTCGTCGCCTCGCTCGCGAAGCGGCGGCAGTTCGATCGTTACCACATGCAGGCGAAAGAAGAGGTCTTCGCGGAACTTTTTTTCGCGGACCAACTGAGCCAGGTCGCGATTGGTCGCCGCGATAATGCGGACGTCGACTTGAATCTCGCCGGTTCCGCCGACGCGCATGATTTGCTGATCTTCGAGCACGCGCAGCAGTTTGGCTTGCCCGGCCAAGCTAAGATCGCCGATTTCGTCGAGAAACAGAGTGCCGCCGTCGGCCAGCTCGAACTTGCCGGGGCGCGTTTCGTCGGCGCCGGTGAAGGCCCCCTTCTCTCTACCGAACAGTTCGCTTTCGAGCAGCGTGTCGGGAACGGCGGCGCAGTTGACCGCAATCAACGGCTGCGCGCGGCGATCGCTGCGGAAATGAATCGATTGGCTGACGACTTCTTTGCCGGTTCCGTTTTCGCCCAGCACCAGCACCGGCAAGTTCGACTCGGCGACGCGCCGAATCGTGTCGCGCAGCGTGGCGATCGCCGGACAATCGCCGATCAACTCGGCCTCGGCTGCGGCCGCGTCGGCCAGGCGGTTGCGGCTGGCCAAAATACGCTCGGTCTCTTGCGTATTTTCGAGCGCCGCCGAAGCATGCGCGGCCAGTTCGGTCAGGCCAAGTTCGTCTTCGGCCGTAAAGTTGCCGAGCCGTTTATTGATCAGCTCGAAAGCGCCGAAGATCCGCCCGCGACGGCCAGACAGCGGAACGCAAAGCAGATTGCGCGTATGAAAGGCCAGCGACTGGTCGACCTCGCGGTTGATTTCGTCTTGCTCCAGTTCGTCGACGCGGCGCGGCTCTCCGGTTTGCACCACATGACCGACGACCCCGCGATCATCCGGCACGCGCAGTTCGCCGTCGGCGACGCCCAGCGCCGGCCGCCCGACCAACAGCTTTTTAGGGCGATCCCACAGGAAGATGCTGGCTCGTTCGGCGCCGAACAGTTCGGCGGCCGCTTCGGCCATCTCGGTCAACAGCGTATGCATATCGCGCGTTTTCTGCCACGATTCGACGATTTTCAACAGTTGTTCAAGCCGCTTCAGCCGCGCTTGCTGGGCCAATCGACGACGGAGCAAGACGACCCCGTATCCCAGCAGCCGCGCGGTCAACGCGGCGCGCACTTGCAGTTTTCGGATCAGCTCTGGGGTCGAGCGAACCGCCAAGACGAGCGACGACGTTTCGTCGCGCCGCAAAGCGACGGCCAGCCAATGGTCGATCAGAACCGGCTCGCGAGCGTCGATCGCGGCGACCAGGGCGGAAGTGGGCAACGGGTATCGCCGCCCCGCTTCGGCAAGCGGCGCCCATTGCCCCAGATTGTCGCGCGCGGCGACGGCGAGATAATCGGCCGATCCGTGCTGAAAAATGGCGTCGAGCGCGTCGTGCAAATAAGTCTCGAGACGGTCGGCGACGGCGGCCAGCGCTGCGACGCGCAAGTGAGCGGCGCCGATCAGATTGTGCGGCTCTCCCAGGGCGAGCGCCGCTTCAATTTCTTCGTAAAGGGGTGCGCTCATGACCAACTCCGCCGATCTTTTCGAGGGGGAAACGCTCTTATGTTATCAAAATGATCGACGGGCGCTTCCCTTGTTGTCAGGAAGTCCGCTTTTGACGAAGCGCCGTGTCGGGTATTCTGGGCGATTATTCCCACGTTTATGAACCGCAGGACAGAAGCTAGGCGGAGGAGATCTCGCAGTGCAATTATTCGAAGGCAAAAAAGGGTTGATCGTCGGCGTGGCCAACAATCACTCGATCGCTTGGGCGATTGCTGAGCAAATCATGGCCGCCGGCGGTTTGTGCGGATTTACGCATTTGCCCGACAAGCCGGATGACGAGCGAAAGAAAAATCGTCATCGGGTCGGTAAATTGATCGATGGAAATCCGAACGCGAAGTTTCTGGTTCCGCTCGACGTGCAGTCGAACGAGAATATCGCCGAAGTGATGGAAACGGCCAAGCAAGAGTTCGGCGAGATCGACTTTTTGCTGCACTCGGTCGCGTTTGCCACGCTCGATGATTTGCGCGTGCCGACGGTCGAATGCAGTCGCGAAGGATTTAAACTGGCGATGGACATCAGCGCTTACAGCATGATCGCCGTTACCAACGCCGCTCGCCCGATTTTGAGCAAAAACAGCTCGGTCTGCGCAATGACGTATTTCGGCGGCGAGCGGATCGTGCCGGGCTACAACATGATGGGCGTCTGCAAAGCGGCGCTCGATTCGATCGTCAAATATCTGGCGTACGATCTGGGGCCGGACGGAGTTCGGGTGAATGCGATCAGCGCCGGACCGCTAAAAACGTTGGCCAGCAGCGCCGTGGGCGCCAAAGGGATGACCGATCTGTACGCGGCGGTCTCGCCGATGGGAGACAACATCACCCACCAACAGGTCGGCAAAGCCGGCTCTTACTTGCTTTCGGACATGTCGCAAGGCGTTACGGCCGAGATCTTGCATGTCGACGGCGGCTATAACCAGATGGGCAGCCCCGGCCGACTGCTCGATTCGTACGCCGAGTTGGTCGCGAAGGCCAAATAAGGTGGTTCGGCAATCGCCGACTCTAAGAATTTTGAGAAAAAACAACGCCGAGCGATGGGATGAATATCGTCCCTAGCTCGGCGTCATTATTGGGGCGCCGCATCTAGCGGCGACGACGTTACGTGGCGCTTTGCAAGTCGGCGGTCGGAAAGCGATTACGAAGAAAAAGGCGTTCCCACCAGTTGGCGGCGCGAAGTCGCGGATCGTCGCGTCGAATCGCGTGCGTCTTGCCGCGCCGCGTGCGCACGATGACCGCTTCTTGGTCGATATGTTGGATGATCCAATACTTATCGACGTCGTAGGTATAAAATTCGCCCCGCGGTTCGGGATCGATGTCATGAGCGCGCGGACCAGGATGGTTGGTGTGCTTGGTCTTTCGATACACCACTGGATCGCCCGGTTTCAACATCATTGGTTCCTTCCCAAGATAGACGTACGGCGTAAAAAGCGCGCCAATATCAAGATAGTTGGTCGCTAATTTTTCGTCAAATATTTTATCTGCCCATCCAAATAGCGCCGCCAGGCGAAATTGCGTCGAGCGACCAGAAGAAGCCAGAATTCGGCTCCTTTCTCCAGAAGACCTAGGGAGCCTTGTTTCTCTTTAATCTCTTGTTATTGGGGCGCAGTTTTCCCGGGAAGTTGAAAAAAAAAGATTGTCAGGGCGGTTCGGAGACGCTTAAAATAGGCATCCTCCTCTCAACTCATACGGCTCTTTCCGCTCGTCTTTATTTTCGATCTTCCTTCTATGGAAAGGGGACTGTGACGATGAATGTTCACATTTCCGAGAGTCGCGCGCCGGTGGCACGCGACTTTATGACGACGAAACTGATTACGCTCCGCCCTGAAGATGACGCTTTGGAAGCGGTTCGCAAATTGCTGCATTATCGGATTTCGGGCGCGCCGGTCGTTGACGCGACGGGGCAGTACCTGGGCGTTTTTTCGGAAAAGACGTCGATGAGCTTTTTGATGGACGCAATGTACGAACAATTGCCGTCCAATCAGGTACGCGCCTTCATGAATACCGATCCCAAGCGAACGATTGATGAAGAAGCGGATCTGTTGCAATGCATTCAGATCTTCAAGAACACCGAGTATCGGCGGTTGCCAGTCTTGCGCGGCGGTCGATTGGTGGGGCAGATCAGCCGCCGCGACGTATTGAACGCCGCCGTCAAACTGGTCGATTCGATCAAGGGAGAGAGAAACGGCAAGTATGTGATGTATTTCAGCGCGATCTTTGACGTCGATCAAAATCCGGTCGAATAGCGAACAATCATTTTTGTCGTCTTG
>JBITAD010000022.1:0-5060 GCA_044439945.1 Blastopirellula sp. JB062 | reverse complement strand
TCAAGCGGATCAAGATCACTGCGGCGGTCGCGTTGGTTTGAAGCAGTTTGTTCATATTGCGTTCTTTTTTCTAGCGTTAGGAATGAACCGCCAAGTTGATAATCGCATCTATAGACTAACATGGCGAAGGCAGGCGCGAATTCTCCGATTTTTTATGATTTAAACTGAAACTGCGCGAGCTAACCAGCGAAGTGATGGAAAAGACCGACTAAGCGCCGGCGGCAATCGCCTGACGTATCGGCCTTGCGATTGTTAGAATAAGAGTTTCGCCCTCGATCGAGCGATCTGCGATATGACGTCCGCCAACCTTCCCGCGCCTGAACTTCTCGCTCCTGCCGGCAATTGGGCCTGCGCCAAAGCGGCCGTCGCCAATGGGGCCGATGCGATCTATTTTGGGCTGAGCAGCGGATTTAACGCGCGGGCGAGGGCCGACAACTTTGGAGTCGACGATCTCTGCGGTTTGATGGAATTTTTGCATTGGCACGGGGTCCGCGGCTACGTCACGCTGAACACGCTCGCTTTTTCTCCCGAGCTGGAAGCGGTTGAAGCGTTGGTGCGGCAAATCGCCGCGGCCGGGGTCGACGCGCTGCTGGTGCAAGACTTGGGGTTGGTCGGCATGATTCGCCAAATCGCGCCGACGTTGCCGATTCACGCTTCGACCCAAATGACGATGACCAGCAGCGAATGCATCGAACTGGCGGCGGAGATGGGGGTTGAACGTGTCGTGCTGGCGCGCGAGCTTTCGCTCGACGAGATCTCGGCGATTCATGCCGAAACCGAAATGCCGCTCGAAGCTTTCGTGCATGGCGCGTTGTGCGTCGCTTATAGCGGCCAATGCTTGACCAGCGAATCGCTAGGTGGCCGCAGCGCCAATCGCGGCCAATGCGCCCAAGCCTGTCGTTTGCCGTACGAACTGATCTGCGACGGCGAAGAGGTTGACCTGGGCGATCAAAAATACTTGCTCAGCCCGCAAGATTTGGCCGCCTTTGCGATCACGCCCGAGCTGATAGCGGCCGGCGTGGTCTCGCTGAAGATCGAAGGCCGCTTGAAAACGCCGGAATACGTGGCCAACATCACGCGTCATTATCGGCGCGCAATCGACGCGGCGGTCGCCGGCCGCGCGATCGAGTTTGCGCCGCAAGAGATCGAAGAGATGGAACTCTCATTTTCGCGCGGGTTTTCGGTCGGTTGGCTGCATGGATGCGACCACAAGATGCTGGTCCCCGCGGTCAGTTCGGCCAAGCGAGGCGTGCTAGTCGGCGAAGTGCGGCAAGTACGCAAAGAACGCGTTCGGGTCGCGCTGCGTCGTTCGCTCAAAGCGGGCGACGGCGTATCGTTCGCCGGCGATCGAATCAGCGGCGAAGAGCAAGGAGGGCGCGTCTTCGCCATTTATCGCGGCAAAAACCGACTGGAAGGCGCCGTCGCAAGCGGCGAAGTCGAGCTGACGCTGATGCGCGATTCGGTCGACTTGACCCAATTACACCCTGGTCAAAAGATTTGGAAAAGCGACGATCCCGAATTGAATCGGCGGTTGCGAAAAAGTTATGACGGCGAGCTTGCGCCGCGCGAAGTCGATTTGCGTCTCGCGATATTTGCGGCGATCGGCCGGCCGCTTCGTTTAGTGGCGACGGTCGACGGTTTGCCGCCGCTGCAACTGGAAACCGAACAACCGTTGGAAGCGGCTCGCAAACATCCTTTAACGGTCGAAACGTTGCGAGAACAGTTCTCGCGATTGGGCGAGACCGGCTTTCGCCTGCAAGCGTTGACGGCCGAGATCGACGGCGAGCCGATGGCGCCGCTTAGCGTGATGGGGGCGTTGCGCAAGCAAATGGTCGAACAACTTGCCGCGGCGCGACGCGCGGCAGCCATTCGCGCGCATCAGGTCGCGGCGGAGCCCGTCTTGCCGCAATTGCGAGCCGAGTCGACTGCCGCAAGCCGCCCCGACATGCCGCCGCAATTGCATTTGCTCTGTCGGACGCTTGAACAGGTCGCGTGGGCGTGCGAGTACGGGGCCAAGCGACTGTACGCCGAATTCGCCGACATACGCCAATATCGTCAAGCGACGGCCGCGGCTCGCGACGCCGGCGCGCAAATCTATTTGGCCGCTCCCCGCATTCAAAAGCCGGGCGAGATCGGCGTTTTTAAAGCGTTGGCCAAGCAAGCGGCCGACGGCATTTTGGTCCGCAATTTGTCGGGGCTTCGCTTTTTTCGCGAGCGGCAAATCCCGTGCGTGGCTGACTTTGCGCTGAACGCCGCCAACGAGTTGACCGTCGACTTTCTGCGCCGCCAAGGCGCCGAGCGCATCACGGCCTCTTACGATTTGAATCGCGAACAACTGTTCGAGATGGTACGCCGCTCGCCGCCGCATTTGCTGGAAGCGGTCGTGCACCAACATATGCCGATGTTCCATATGGAGCATTGCGTTTTTTGCGCCGTGCTCTCGCCCGGCACGAACAAAACCAACTGCGGGCGACCTTGCGACGACCATACGGTTCGTTTGCGCGATCGGGTCGGCAGCGAACATTTGTTGACCGCCGACGTCGGCTGCCGCAACACGCTGTATAACGCCGCTCCGCAAAGCGGCGCCGAAGCGGTCGCCGCGCTCATCGAACTGGGCGTGCGGCACTTTCGGGTCGAACTGCTAGACGAAGCGACCGCGCCGCAGTTGCGACGGACGTTCGACTTATATGGATCGTTGTTATCGGGGCAAGTTAGCGGTCAAGAAGTTTGGACGCAGCTAAAAGCGTCGAACCGTGTCGGCGTCACGCGCGGCACGCTGGAAGAACGTCGCAATCCCTTGGCCATCTTGTAATCGGATGACGCTCCCCTTCTCTACCCTGACGTTGGCGACCGGCAACGCCCATAAAGCGAAAGAGTTGGCGCGCGCCTTCAGGGGGGCGCCCTGCTTGTTGCGGTCTTTGGCCGATTGCCCCCAAGTCATGCCGGTCGAAGAAGATGGCGCCGCAATACGCGACAACGCCTGCAAAAAAGCGAGCGGCTACGCGCGGCAACTGGGCGCTTGGGTATTGGCCGACGATACCGGCCTGGAAGTCGCCGCGCTGGGGGGCGAACCTGGCGTTCGCTCGGCGCGTTACGCCGGCGATCAAGCGACCATGCCTGAGAACCGCGCCAAACTGATCGAGCGGCTGCGCGACGTTTCGCCTGATAAACGCCGCGCGCAGTTCGTCTGCCATTTAGCGATCTCCGATCCGGCGGGCGAGATCTACGCCGAAGCGGTCGGCGTTTGCCGGGGACGCATCTGCGATGATCCCCGCGGCCAAGGCGGCATCGGTTACGACGCGTTGTTTGAAATCGTCGAATATCGCCGCCGCCTGGCCGAGCTTGGCCCAGCCGCAACGCAGCGACTGGGACACCGCGGCCGCGCAGTCGAGGCGCTGCTAAAAGAGTTGCGAGCCGGTCGCCCCAGATTACGTAGCGTCTGAAATAGCGCCGCCCGATTCGGCCAGGCATATTGCCGCGCTCGCACAAAATTTGGCGGGACGA
The DNA here is from genome assembly GCA_044439945.1 of Blastopirellula sp. JB062. Classification (GTDB taxonomy): domain Bacteria; phylum Planctomycetota; class Planctomycetia; order Pirellulales; family Pirellulaceae; genus Blastopirellula. The sequence continues at coordinate 1,556 of JBITAD010000022.1, read as the reverse complement.
AAGCGTTTAACCTTGCTGAAAAAAGTGTAAACTAGCGCCATCGCGTTATCTTTTGCCCCGATCTCTAGGAGACGTTATGAGCTCGTTTGTCGGCGACGATCAACAGTTTCGCAAGATCAAATCTGGGGCGGGCTTTATCGCCGCGCTCGATCAAAGCGGCGGCAGTACGCCCAAAGCGCTGCACGCCTATGGCCTGCAAGACGACGCCTGGTCAAACGACGACGAGATGTTCGCCCTGGTTCATCAAATGCGCTCGCGGATCATCACCAGCCCAAGCTTTTCGGGCGAGCGAATCTTGGGCGCGATCTTGTTTGAAAATACGATGGATCGCGAGATCGAGGGGCGACCGACTTCCGACTATCTCTGGAACGTCAAAAACGTCGTGCCGTTTCTGAAAGTTGACAAAGGATTGACCGACCCGCAACAAGGCGTTCGCCTAATGAAGCCGATGCCGCAGCTTGACGAATTGTTGCAACGCGCCAAGGCAAAACGGATTTTCGGCACCAAGATGCGTTCGGTCATATTGCATGCCGATCAGGTGGGCGTTCAGGCGATTGTCGACCAACAATTTGAAACGGCGCGGCAGATTCTCGCCGCCGGGTTGGTCCCCATCGTCGAGCCCGAGATCGACATCCATTCGCCAGATAAGGAAGCGGCCGAGTCGCTGCTGAAATCTTGCTTGGCCGCCGAGCTTGATAAGTTGTCTGCCGAGCAATTTGTGATGCTGAAGCTGACGCTGCCCAACCAAGATGATTTTTACGCCGACTTGGTCAAGCACCCGCAAGTGTTGAAAGTGGTCGCCCTGTCAGGCGGCTACTCGCGCGAGCAAGCCAATACGATCTTGCGGCGCAATCACCAAGTAGTCGCCAGCTTTTCGCGCGCTTTGGTCGAAGGCTTATCGGCCCAACAATCGGACCAAGAGTTTGACGCGACGCTTGACGCTTCGATTCAAAGCATCTTTGAAGCTTCGCAGACGTAACCCCAGCGCCCCGCTTTATGCGTTCGCGGCCAGACGGCGCCGGTTGCGAACCGCTCCGACGCTCGCCGCACAAGCGCCGATCGCCGCCAAGACGAGCGAAGCAGGTTCGGGTACCGCCGACGGCTGAATGACAAAGTTGTCATAAGACCCGCGGTTGTAAGGGCCATGCGCTTCGACCAGCAGAGAATCGATACCGTTAAACCCGACCAGGTTTAACGTCGACAACGTGCTGGAACCGCTGGCCGCGTAGTCGACCCCGCCGATAAACGTGACGGTCTGTATCAGATTGCCGCTCAGAAAACCGCTGACCGTTAACGACAAGGTCGGATCTTCGCCGGTAACGTACCCGCCGGCAAAGTCGAATGACTCGACGTCAAACGCATCGCCCAAAGTATGGGTTAGCGTAAAACCAGAGATCGAACCGATGTTGTTCCAAGTTAGCAAATGCGGCGTACCGTCGTTGGGCCAAAAGCCGGCGTTGTCGACGGCGACCCCAGGATAGTTCGACTCGAACTGATAATCGCCTTCGGTGATCGGACCGGCGTAGTATTGCACAGGCTGAGCGTTAAACGTAAGG
>JBITAD010000021.1:0-20521 GCA_044439945.1 Blastopirellula sp. JB062 | reverse complement strand
GTAGGGGGACGCGCCCTAAATTCAATCCCAGTCTCGCCTAGCGATGCATCAGTTGGTTTGAATCACGGCGACGCGCAACACGCGAAAGTCAAAATTTCCGACCCGATGCGAGGCAGTTTTTTCGTAATTCGACCCTCAACTGACGGGAATTTTGATTGCCCGGAATTTAACGAATATCCCAAATCCAAATACGTAATTTAGGAAGACCACGCAATCTGCCTGATATGTAATGACGACAGACGCATTGCGCCGCGTGAAGCCTTCCCCCACATTGAGAATCACACCCATGGCGAAAGCTGAAAAGCCCTCGAAAAACGCACTTGTTATCGTCGAGTCTCCGGCGAAAGCACGGACGATCTCGAAGTATCTGGGCTCGGGGTACACCGTTGAAGCCAGTATCGGGCACGTTCGCGACCTCCCCCATGGCGCCAAAGAGCTGCCAGAACAATATAAGAATGAAGAGTGGAGTTATCTTGGCGTGAACGTCAACGAAAACTTCGATCCGGTCTATATCGTGCCGCCGGGAAAAAAACAGCAGGTCACCAAATTAAAAAAATTGCTCAAAGAGGCCGACGAACTTTATCTCGCAACCGATGAAGACCGCGAGGGAGAAGCGATCAGCTGGCACTTGCAAGAAATTCTGAAGCCCAAAGTGCCGGTCCATCGCCTGGTTTTTCATGAAATTACCAAAGAAGCGATCATGAACGCCGTCGCCAATCCGCGCGATATCGACGACGGGTTGGTTCGCGCCCAAGAGACGCGACGCATCTTAGACCGCTTGTACGGCTACGAGGTTTCTCCCCTGTTGTGGTACAAAGTTCGCCCCCGATTATCGGCCGGCCGCGTGCAAAGCGTCGCCGTCCGCTTGATCGTCGAGCGCGAACGAGAACGAATGGCCTTTCATTCGGCCACCTATTGGGATCTGGTCGGCACTTTCATCGCTGACGGCAAAAAATTTAATGCGGTGCTGACCGAAGCGGACGGGCGGCGAATCCCGTCGGGCAAAGACTTCGACACCACCAACGGCACGCTCAAAAATCCGAATATGCTGCTGCTCGACGAAGCAGGGGCCAATTCGCTGCTCGAACGTTTGCAAGCGGCGCAGTTCGCCGTCGAAACGCTCGAAAACAAACCGTTCACCAACAAACCGGCCGCCCCGTTTACGACCAGCACCCTGCAACAGGAAGCGAACCGCAAGCTCGGTTTTACGGCGCGGCACACGATGCGAATCGCGCAAAGCCTGTACGAAAACGGGCACATCACCTACATGCGTACCGACTCGACCAACTTGGCCGACGTGGCGATTGACGCGGCGCGTGATCTGGTGAAAAGCGAATATGGCGCCGACCACCTGCCCGAAAAGCCGCGCATTTATTCATCGAAGGTGAAGAACGCTCAAGAAGCTCACGAAGCGATTCGCCCCGCCGGTCACCCGTTCCAAAAACCGGAAGCGTTGAAAAGCACGCTTAATAACGACGAATTCCGCTTGTTCGAGCTGATCTGGAAACGGACGATCGCCAGTCAGATGGCGGACGCTCGCGGGTTCCGCATTGCGATCACCTTGGCCGGCGGCGGCGCCAAGTTTTACGTCAGCGGCAAAACGATTGAATTTCCCGGCTTTTTACGCGCCTACGTCGAAGGCTCGGACGACCCGGACGCCGAACTCGCCGATCGCGAAACCTTGCTGCCGGCGATGAAGCAAGGCCAGCAGGTCGACAAAGATCAGTTTGAGCCGAAAAGCCATACGACTCAGCCTCCTTCGCGATATAGCGAAGCTTCGCTGACTCGTACGTTGGAAGAGAAAGGGATCGGACGCCCCAGTACCTACGCTTCGATTATCGATACGATTCTCGATCGCGAATACGTTTTCAAAAAAGGTACGGCGCTTGCGCCGACCTGGCTCGGTTTCGCCGTCGCCAAACTACTGGAAGAACATCTGCCGAAGCTGATCGACTATCAGTTTACGGCAAAGATGGAAGACGATCTCGATGCGATCAGCCGCGGCGAAGCGGAGCAAAACGCCTATTTGCGCGAATTTTATTTCGGCCAAAACGAGCATGGCCTCAAAGAAATCGTGCAAGGCAAAATTAAGGACGTCGACGCCAGAGTGGTCAACTCAATCTCGCTCGGCGCGCCGCAAGAAGGCGAATTTCGCGACGAGGTGGTCGTCCGCGTCGGCCGTTACGGCCCGTTCGTCGAACAAGGCGAGCGGCGCGGCAGCATTCCGGCCGACCTGGCGCCTGACGAAGTGACGCTGGAAAAAGCGTTGGAGCTGCTCAACAAAGCGCAGCTCGGCGACGAGCCGTTGGGGGTCGATCCTGCGACCAACCGGCCTGTTTTTATCAAGACCGGCCGCTTTGGCGATTACGTGCAGTTGGGGGTCATCGAGACCGACGAAGAGACGAAAGAAAAGCCGAAAAACGCCTCGCTGCTCAAAGGCATGCAGGCCAGCGACGTCACGCTGGAAATCGCGTTAAAGCTTCTTTCGTTGCCGCGCGAAGTCGGCCAGCATCCCGAATCAAAAGAGCCGATCGTCGCCCAAAACGGCCGCTTCGGCCCTTATATCAAATGCGGGTCCGACACCCGTTCGCTCGGCGACGTTTCGCCGCTGGAAGTGACGCTCGAACAGTCGTTGGCGCTGCTTGCGCAGCCCAAAACAAGCGGCCGAGGACGCGCCGCGCCAAAAGAGCCGATCAAAACGTTTGAAGCGTCGCCCGTCACCGAAGAGCCGATCAAGCTGCTCGAGGGTCGGTATGGACCTTACCTGAATGACGGCCAAACCAACGCGTCGCTTCCCAAAGGCGTGACCGTCGAAGAAGTGACGTTCGATCAGGCCGTCGCATTGCTGGCCGAACGCGCTGCGAAGTCGCCGCCGAAGAAAAAGAAGAAAGCCGCGAAAAAGAAAACGGCCAAGAAAAAGACCGCCAAAAAAGCGACCAAAAAGAAGGCCGCCGCAAAGAAGAAAACCGCGAAAAAAGCGGCGCCGAAAAAGAAAGCCGCCGGCGAATCGAGCGCGCCGAACGACGAAGCGCAAGCCTAATGGGCGACGCGCGCAGTTGGACGCCGCAGCGACGACGATCGCAGCGGCGTCGGCGTTAATCGCGCATGCCTAGCGGCGAGATGTCGTCTCCGCCGATCGCCGTGGCGTAGGCGATCGCATGCGATCGGCAATGCGAGATGCTAATCATGATGTCGAGGATCCCGCGACGTTGGCTCGACTCTAAGGCCCCGCCCGAGAGATTGATCCGCGGTTTGCCGCCAAAGAGATTTTCGACTTCGACGTCGCGCCAGGCGATCCCTTTGATCCAACCGGTGCCGATCGCTTTCAACACCGCTTCTTTGGCCGCCCAGCGGCCGGCGTAATGCTGGGTGGCCGCTTTGCGAGAACTGCAATAGTCAATTTCGCGGGGCGTATAAACGCGATTAATAAAGAGCTCGCCGTGGCGTTCGATCATCTGAGCGATGCGCAAACACTCGATAATGTCGGTTCCGATTCCGACGATATTCATCTGCTGTTCCTTGTCGCTTTACGCTTTTTTTAAGCCGCATGCTTCTTGAGCGCGACGCAACACGTCGCCGGCTTGCTTCCGCGCGGCGGCGGCGCCGTCTCCCAAGATCTCACGCACTTTCTCCGGCTGCGCCGCCAATTCTTCGCGCTTGGCCCGCACTTCGCCAAAGTATTGGTCGGCGGCGTCGGCCAACGCTTTTTTGACCGTCCCATACCCGAAACCGCCCTTGCGATACATGGCCGCCATCTCTTCGCGCGCCTCAGGCGAGGCGAAAAGCTGAAACAGCAAAAACAGATGATCGCTTTCAGGATCTTTCGGGTCTTCCATCGGTCGCGAATCGGTGACGATTCGCATAATCTTTTTGCGCATCTGCTTGGCAGGCTCAAAGATCTCGATCGTATTGTCGTAACTTTTCGACATCTTTTCGCCGTCGGTACCGACCACCTTGGCTGAACTGTCAAGCAGTTTCGCTTGCGGCAGAACGAAGACTTCGCCGAAGTGATGATTGAAGCTTTGCGCCAAATCGCGGGTCACTTCGATGTGTTGCACCTGATCGCTGCCGACCGGCACGATATTGGCGTCATAAGCCAAAATGTCGGCCGCCATCAAAACCGGATAAGTAAACAACCCCGCCCCGGCCGACAAGCCGCGGCTGACTTTGTCTTTGTAGGCATGGCACCGCTCAAGCAACCCCATCGACGTACCGGTCATCAACAACCAGCAAAGTTCCGACACCTCAGGCACGTCGGACTGCACGAACAGATTGGCCTGATTGGGATCAAGCCCCAACGCCAGCAGATCGAGCGCGGCGTCCATCGTGTTTTGCCAAAGTTGGTCTCGATCGCGGACCGTCGTCAGCGCGTGCAAGTTGGCGATAAAATAGTAAGACGCTTCTTCATTTTGCAGATCGATATACTGCTGAATGGCGCCGAAATAATTGCCCCAATGGAAACGTCCAGTGGGCTGAATGCCTGACAACACGCGCATAGTTCACGTCGAGCAAGTTAAGTGTGAATCGAGAAGAACCTACGTTATGCGACCGGCGAGCCCAAATTGTTGGAAGGCGCCGGCGATTCCATCCGCAACGTACCGACGATCTCTTGCACCGAGGTCGCGCCTAGCTGCGCCAACGCGTCGGGCAATTGATCGAGAATTCGTATCGAGACCGTCGGATCGTTAAAATTGGCGGTGCCGATCTGAACCGCCGATGCGCCCGCGACCAGAAACTCCATCACGTCGTCGATCGTGCCGATGCCGCCGATGCCGATCACCGGAATCTTAACGCGTTGGGCGATCTGATAGACGCATCGCAGCGCGACCGGCTTAATCGCCGGTCCGCTTAAGCCGCCCATCACGTTGCCTAACAGCGGTTTGCGGCGGCGCCAATCGACGGCCATGCCTAGCAAGGTATTGATCGCCGAGATCGCGTCGGCGCCTCCCTCTTCGGCCGCCGCTGCGACGTCGGCGATCCGCGCGACGTTGGGCGTCAACTTGGCCAGCAACGGCTTGTCGCACTCCGCGCGGACGCTGGCGATCAAATCGCGGCAAGTTTCCGGGCAAACCCCAAAGTCGACCCCGCCGCTGACGTTGGGGCATGAGATATTCAACTCGATCGCCGCGACCGCATCATACTGCGACAAGCGTGCCGCCATCGCCGAGAACTCTTCCTGCGTGCGGCCGGCAATACTGACGATCGCCGGCGAGGCCAGCGTGCCTAAATAGGGGAGATGATGCTGAACGAACGCGTCGATCCCGTCATTGTCGAGTCCGATCGAGTTCAGCAGCCCTGCGGTCGTTTCGACGGTTCGCCATGGCGCATTGCCGGCTCGCGGGGCTTGCGTGATCGTTTTCGGCACGATTCCGCCGAGCCTATCGACGTCGACCATTCCGGTCATTTCGCGGGCGTAGCCAAAAGTGCCGGAGGCGACCAAGATTGGATTTGCCAGCCGCAACGAACCAATTTCGACCGACAGACTGGCAGTCATAGGCGTAGACATCATCGACCCGAGGAGACAGGAAAGAACGAAACGACGTTCATCGTATCCCCTGAGCGACCGAGCGACAATGCGGCGCAGAGAAGCGCGGCCTCGACGATCCGAGCCGCGCTCATGTTTTGATACGCTTGTCAGTCATTCGCCGGGGCGAACTAGATGATGCCGCCGTGCGTGCGGTACGGTTTTAAGTGGCTCGGTTGGTCCAAAAACCAAATCCGTTCCCACTCGTCGAGCACGGTGCGCAGATCTTCTGACGTGTATAACAATTGATTCGTACGACGAGCCGGATCGGCCGAGTAAATCGGGACGAAACAACCGACGTTCGTTATTAAGCTAAGCCCTAAGAGGGCGCCCAGCATCCACTTGCGCATTGCATTCCTCCATGAAGCGGCGGCTACGAGCGGCTCCAACGAACCGATCGATACCGACAAGCGTGACTTGTTACGGCGCACGCCGAGACTCCGTTGCTCGGCTGGCGCGATTACTGATTGATCTTAGACCGCGTCAACAGACGCTTTGATGAATCACAGGTCGAAATCGCCAGGCGGGGGGGCGAATGTATTGTTGGGGGGAGGCTCCGGCGACGGCGGGTTGGGGGGATTTGCGGTTCCGCCCAGCATCTCGGTAGATCCCGAGGCCATCGCTTCCGCCTCTTCGCGGCGGCGTTCGGCTTCTTCCATTTGCCGAACTCGCTCTTCCATCTCCTTACCTGGCTTGAAGGTTACGACGAATTTTGAGGGAACGAAAACCTTCTCGCCGGTACGTGGATTGCGCGCTTTGCGGGCCGCTCTTTTTTTGACTTCAAAGACGCCAAAGTTCCGCAGCTCGATTCGACCGTCTTCCACCAAGGTATCGACGATCGCATTGAACGTCTTTTGAACGATTTCCTTGGTTTTTAGTTGGGTGAGTCCGATTTCTTCCGAAATCGTCTTCACGATCTCTTTCTTGGTCACGACGCGGCTCCTAGTCGAGTTTTTTGGGTCAGCCAGACGACCCCAACGTCGCTCCAAGTGTAGGTGTCATAAGCACTAGAGTCAAGATCAATCACGACTTAGGCGATTTCAATCGCCGCGATCGCTACGTCATAATGCGAACATTCGCTCGCAATCAAGACGCGATAAAATCTTAGTAAGTTTCGATTGTCAAAGAGCTTACGCTCCAAGCTGTCGCCCAGAGCGGCGTTATTTCGCCGTAAGTCTTTACGGCAAAACAAGTAACGCCGCAGCTACGCACTTCAATCGCGGTCACTGCTGGCATCACCCACTAGACGTTATCGGCCGCACAATCGTCAATCTTGAAACCTTCCGCGTGATTCGAAGAATGAATCGAACCCGCGTCGCTAGCAAAATCAGATTCGGATCTGCCCGCGACGCTCTTCGATTTCTTCCAATTGATAAAGAGGGCCCTTGCCGCTGCCAGGGCACATTTCGCACGTTTCTTTCCACTCGGCCTCGGTACGGATGTTCGAGTCCCAAAAGGGCCAGGTTCGGCATTGCCGCGGGCGAGCCGCGTAGACGGTGCAGCCGCGAGATTTCGTATCAAAAAATACGCAATCGCCGTTGCCGTACTCGCGCAAGCTTTTCCGTAGCCCCACTTTTCGTACGTAGAGCGTCTCAAATTGGTCGACCGAAAGTTCGACCTCCGTCGCAAGTTGGGCGATTTCCTCATCATTTACCCACACGTATCCCGGCGCGCCAGTACAGCAATCGCCGCACTGCGAGCACTCGAAACGTAATCCTTCGCGATACCAAGGCGACTTTGTCATGCTTAGCCTTTGCAGCAGTCTGGCGCTTCTCCTAAAGAAGCGGGGAGGGAATATCTCGTCTTTGGCGATCGCACCCCTTCCAGCTAGGGCGCAATCGCACGAATCGCTTCCAGCACTTTCTCAATCTCGGCCGTCTCCGTAAAGGCGCCTAAACTAAATCGCACCGCCCCGCCCCGCTCGGTCGTTCCTAATTGTTGATGCATCAACGGCGAGCAGTGCAAACCGGCGCGGACCTGAATATGATGTGCTGAGTCGAGATAACTCGCCAACTCGTGCGGATCGAAACCAGGCACGTTCAAGCTGACGACCCCCAGCCGAGCGGCCGCCGACAGAGGGCCGTAAATTTCGATTTGGGGGCTTCCCGCTAAACCTTCTAGCAGATGCGCGGTAAGCTCGCGAATATGGCGTTCGATCGACGATACCGTACGATCACGCAAATATTCGACGGCGGCATGCAAGCCTAAGATCGCCGTGACGTTCGGGTTGCCGCTTTCATATTTGTCGGGCAACGTATCTGGCTGCAACGGATGCTGGCTGATGGTGCCGGTGCCCCCTTGGCGAAAGCTTTCCGTCTCACTTTCGGCGCCTGGCGCTAGATAAAGGATTCCTACCCCCAACGGTCCCATCAGCCCCTTGTGCCCGGAACAAGCGTAAAAATCGACGCCCAACTCTTCTAATCGCAGCGGCGTATGGCCAGCGGCTTGAGCCCCGTCGACCAGCACGCGCACCCCGCGACGATGCGCCAGCGCCACAATTTCTTCAATCGGCTGCAGCGCGCCGGTGACGTTCGACGCGTGACTAATGACGACTAACCGGGTCTTATCGGTCAGCGCCTGCTCAATCGCCGACGGAACGACCGCTCCCTGCGAATCAGCAGAAACGTGCCGCACTTCGACTCCTTGCCGCGCCGCCAGGTATGCCAGAGGGCGCAGCACCGAGTTATGTTCGATCGTCGTGGTAACGACATGATCGCCGGGGCGCAAATAGCCATGCAGGACGGTATTGAGCGAGTCCGTTCCGTTAAACGTGAAAATAACCCGTTCCGCTTCGCGCACCCCTAGCAAATAGGCGAGCTGCCGGCGAGTTTCCGAGACGGCTCGTTCGACGACCGCCGCATCATGATATCCGCTGCGTCCGGCCGGCGCGCCGCTTTGCTCTAAATGTCGCAACATCGCCCCCACCACGCCGGGCGCTTTCGGCCAACTGGTCGCGGCGTTATCTAGATAAATCCTGCGCTGCCCCTCAACATTCATCGCCGCTCACCCTCCAATTTGATACATGGCCCGCTGCGTCTCGGCGAACGCCTGATCGTCGCTCCCATGTCCCCGTCGTTTGCCGCTTGTGCATGTTCGGAAAAGTTCAGCGGCCGCCTCGTCCGACGCGCCGCTGCGCAGCAAGGTTCGGAGATCCCATTCTTCCGTCGAAAAAAGACAGTTGCGCAATTGCCCTTCGGCCGTCATCCGCAATCGATTGCAATCGCCGCAAAACGGCTGAGTCACCGAATTAATAAAACCGACCCGAACCGGCGAGTCCGCATACTGATAGTCGACGGCCGGCTGACTGGCGTCTTTGCGCGGCGCCGGCTCAAGTGGCGCCACTTCGCGAGAGACGATCTCGCGAACTTCGGCGCCGCTCAGCACCTGGCTTTCGCCCCAATTTTTTTCGGCGTCAAGCGGCATGAATTCGATAAAACGAAGCTCTAGATCTCGGTTTCGCGCGAAACGAGCCAGCGGCACGATCTCGCTTTCGGTCAAATTACGTATCGATACCGCGTTTAAACGTATCCCGCGAAAACCGACCTCTTGGGCGGCGGCGATCCCTTGCAACACGCGGTCGACTCCTTGACGGCGAGTGATTCGCTGGAACATTTCTTCCGAGATCCCATCCAAGCTGACGTTCAGCCGTCGCAACCCGGCTTCGTACAACGCCGCCGCTTGTTCGGCCAACAGCATGCCGTTGGTCGTTAAAGCCAGATCTTGAACGCCGTCGATCTTCGCTAATCCCTGCACGAGTCGCGGCAATTGGGCGCGCACCAAAGGCTCGCCGCCGGTCAAACGAAATTTACGAACGCCAAGCGAAACGGCGATTTGAACGACGCGTTGAATTTCTTCGAAAGTGAGCAGTTCTTCGCGCGGTTTGAACGGTACGTTTTCCAGCGGCATGCAATAAAAGCAGCGAATGTTGCAGCGATCGGTGACGCTTAACCGCAAGCTGGTATGCACGCGTCCGAATCGATCGATCAGCGGCCGTCGAGTCATGACGCGTCTCCCGTCGCAGCGCCAGGATGCACCCATTCGACCGATCCGTCGCGCCAATTTTCGCGCTTCCAGATCGGCACTTCTTCTTTAAGCGTATCAATCAGCCAACGCGCCGCCGTAAAGGCCGCTTCGCGATGCGGCGACGAGACGGCGACGACGACGCTCGCTTCGCCGATTTCTAAATGCCCCAAACGATGGATTACGACGCACCGCTCAATCGGCCAGCGCTCTTTGGCGATTTGCTCAAGCTCCTCCAATTTGACCAGCGCCATCTCAGAGTAGGCCTCGTAGTCCAGCGATTCCGTCTCTCGCCCCTGCGTCACGGCACGGGTGACTCCGCTAAACGTTACGATCGCGCCGGCAGTCGGCTCGGCGACCCGATCATACGCCGCTTGCAAGTCGATCGGGTCGCTGGTTAGATTCGCCACGTTGATTCTTCTCGCTTTACTTTATCGAAGACGTCCCAGCATTAGCCGCCGCTGACCGGCGGAATGCAAGCGATTTCGTCGGCTGTCGTCACGCGCGTCGTCTCGGTCGCGTACGCTTGGTTCACCGCAAAACTTAAATGCGGCGAGTAAGCCGCCAATTCAGGAAATTGCTGAACGAGCGACGCCCGAATCTCCGCGATATCGGCGGCGTCCGAGAGGGTTAACTCGATTTGATCGGCGCCGACGACGTCACGTATCGCAGCGAACAGTTTGACGCTCACTATCACGAAATTGTCAGTTCATGCGGCGCCCGAGCGACCAACTGATCAATCCCGGGGCCTAGTCCGTACGAAGCGGCCAACAGTTTCAGCGGATGAACCGTCGACTTGGCCGTTCCTTGTTCCATCTGCATTTTACAAGCGCTGCACTCGGAAGATCCGATTTGAATTTGAGGATCTCGCAATGCAGAAATCATATCCCATCCGGCTCGTAGACTGCTGCGAAAGTTCTTTTTTGAAAGCCCAAATGCGCCGGCCATGCCGGAACAGCCTTTTTCGATTGAACGTAACTGCAAACCAGGAACGAGTTTTAGCAATTTCGCGCCGGCCGACTCGCCGTATAACGCCCGAACGTGACAAGGCGTATGAAACCCGACCGACACATGGAGCGGGCGAAAATCGAGATTCAATTCGCCGCTCTGATGAAGCCCCCATATGTAGTGACACGCTTCGGTCGTGCCGGCGGCGACCAAATCGGCTTCTTCGCTCCCCAACAATTGCCGGTATTCGTGCTTCAGACACATCACCGCCGAAGGTTCGGTCGCGACGATCTCGTACCCTTGCCGGACCGCCTCGGCCAAAGTTCGCAGGTTTTGCTGCGCCATCTTTTTGGCCGGCGGGGTCGCTCCTAAAGAGATGGCCGGCATGCCCGACGCCGTTTGCCCCGGATGAACGTAAACGGCGACCCCGTTATGCTCCAAGATCGAGACCAACGCCTCGGCCAGTTGCGGATCAAACAAGTTGGCGTACATATCGACGAAGAACAACACTTTGCGCCCGCTGCGGCGCGTCGGCCGACTCAAGCGGCGGCGCTGCGCAAGTCGCAAAAAAGATCGCCGTGCGAACTGCGGCAGTTTGCGACCTTGGGCGATGCCGAAAAGTTTTTCGATCAGCCATCGTGCGGCCTGATTACGAATCGCCCAGTTAGCCAACGGTCGGAAAAAATGCCCCCACGCCGCCCAACGGTCGATCCGAGCCAAAACCGAATCGCGAAACGATAAACCGTTCGTCTCGTAATATTGCGACTTGATCTCGGTCACCATTTTCGGAATATCGACCGTCGCCGGACATTCGATCCGACATTGATGACAATTCACGCACAAGTCGACAATCCGTCGAAACGGCTCGGTCGCCATTTCTTCCGGTGCGATATGACCGGTTAAGACGCCGCGCAGCAGATTCGCTTTCGCGCGCGGCGACGCCTCTTCTTTCGGCTCAAATCGAAAGATCGGGCACATCCGCTCATCGGCGCCATGGGTCCGACATCGCGCACAGCCGTTGCAGGCGCGGACGGCGGCGCCCATTTCTTCGGTCGTCCAGGCTAACGTCAAATCTTCGTCTCGCACGCCGCGACGCGCCGGCTGCGTCTCGCCAGATTCGTTTTGACGGGCCGCGGCAAGCGGACGAATCAACGTTTCTAACGGGCGAATTTCGGTGGCGATCTTTTTGCCCGGGTTAAAAATCCCCCGCGGATCAAACAATCGCTTAATCTCTTGAAACACGGCGTACAGCGGACCGAACTGACGTTCGAGATACGGGGTGCGGCTGAGCCCGTCTCCGTTTTGTCCGCTGATGGTCCCGCCGATCGCCCACACCTCGTCATAAAGATCCGAGGCGACTCGCCCCAGCCGGGCGATATCTTCTTTGTCCGCCAAATTCAGCAACGGGCGAATGTGCAATTGCCCTTGTCCGGCATGCGCAAATAACGACGCCGTGACCTGATGCTTTTTCAGTACGTTTTGCGCGGTCGTCAAAAACTCCGGCAGGCGATTCGGCGGAATGGCCAAATCCTCTAAATAAGGAAGCGGCCGGGTCGTTCCTTTCAAACGATACAAAATCGGCGCAATCCGCCGCGCTAACTCCCAATAAACGCCGACTTCTTCCGGCGAGGTCGTCACAATCGCATGAAAAGCCCACCGCCGCCGACGTCGTATGCGATCGACCGCTTGATTTAAGCGGTCTTGCACTTCGCTGGCGGTCTCGCCCGGCATCTCGACCAACAGCATCGCCTCGGCTTCCGTCGGAATCACGTTGAAGTATCGCCGGTCGGTCTCGCGGGCGATCGCCAACACTCGGCGATCCAACAAATCGCACGCCGACGCGCCCAACCGCGGAATCTCTAGGGCCGCTTTCGCCGCTAAATCAAGCTTCTCAAAAAACAAGAGGACCAATCCGCGATGCTTGACGCGCGGCGCGGTGCGCAACGTCGCCTCGGTGATCAGCCCCAGCGTTCCTTCCGCCCCGACCAACAGTTTGGCGACGTCTAACTTGCCCTCTTCCAAAACGCCGCTCAATTGATACCCGGCGCAGTTAACGACGGCGGACGAAGCGTGCTTGTCGATCAGCGCCTTGTTGCGTTGCAAAATTTCGACCAGCCCGGCGCAGATGCGCGCTCGTTCGCTTTCGCCTTGCAGGGCTTGTTCGACCGTCTCCGGGGCGAATTGCACCAAGTCGCCGTTGGCCAAAATCACCTGCAAGCTTTCGACATGGTCGCGCGCCGATCCATGCAACAGCCAATGACTTCCGCTGGCGTCGACCGAAATGACCCCGCCCATCGTGGCGATCGCGCGATTGGCCGGATCGGGGCCGAAAATGCGTCCGCTTTCGGCCAGTTGCCGATTGAGCTGCGCTAACGATACGCCAGGCTGAACGCGAACCGTTTGCTCGCCATACTCGACGACTCGACGTAAAGCGTGCGCAAAATCAAGGATGACGCCGCCCCCTAACGATTCGCCTGCCAATCCGCTGCCGGCGCCGCGCGCATGGATCGGAATCTGATTTTCGTAGGCGTAACGAACGCACGCGACCACCTCTTGCGCACGGCGCGGTCGCACCGCAGCCAGCGGTTTGACCTCAAAAATGCTGGCGTCGGTCGCATACATTTGCAACGACAGGTCGTCGCACAAGACCTCGCAGTCGATCACGCCGCGCAGATCAGCTCGGATTCGTTCCCGTTCCGGATCCATGTATCTCCAAAAATCGGCTTAAGCGCCAGGCGGCTGTTCGTCTAAGCGAGCCGCTTGTTGACGATGCCGTTCGTGCGTTTCTAAATCAAACTGATGGTGCGAGTCGATGCCCGGAACGCTTCGATATTCGGCGCCGCAGCGATAACATTTCAATTGATTGCCGACGACCAATAGCAACAACATGTCTAATAAAGCCGAACCGAATAAAATTACGAACGTCCAAATCACCTGATGGTAATACCACGTGACGCAACTTAGCCCGATGCCGACGGCCACGATCGAGACGCCCAGCCACTGCGGAAAGTCTTTTCGTACGTAGAGTTCCCGACTAGGACAAACCATGCAGCGGGCCAATCGATCATGCTGCAACGCGTTCTCGGCGACGCGCATTTCGGCATGACAGCGCGAACACGTCAAATGCGTGCAACCCTCGTCGAAGTCGACCCGACTCGGAAAATCGCACTTCGGACAGACGTAATCAATCTTCATCGCGGCCGGATCACCGAATATTGGGAGCGATTTCGACGTAACCTCTCTATATCATAAGGGATAGGGCAAGCCTTGGGATAGTAGTTGCGACGAGAGTTCGCCCAAGAAGACGCAGATCACCGCGACGTACAAAATGCCGGTCGCGCTTTGCGTATTAGGAATTTTTAACGTTTGCCACGTCATTGCCGCCAACACCCACACGGCGACAAATCCCCACAACCAACGCAACGCTAGAAACGTGCCGCCGAGCATATCGAATTGCGACCAATGCGCCACGTCGCCCCAAACGCAAATGCCGCAGCGCAGCAGTGCGGCGAAGACCGCCAAACCGACAAGCCGGTTCAGGGGAGCCAGCTTCATGCCAGGATTGTTCAGATACCAATGCCCCAGCAACATCGCCAAGGTCACGCTGCCGAGCAAGAGGCCGCCGGTGACGAAATCGACCGCGCCGACGACTCCGCCGCCCGGCGCGGCGCTTATGCCCGCTGCGGCGCACATCAGGGTAAACAGCGCAATGCCGATCATGCCGGCCGTCCGCTTTTCGTACAGCCATAACGCCGCCGCCGCATAGCTAAGCACGGCGGCCAGAACTGCGCACGTCAAAAAAGGGCCGCTTGCTGCGTTCCCGTTCGGGTCCATAGCCGCCGGACCAATCGCATATCCGGCGGCCGCCGCGCCGGCGGTCAAGCCAAGGCCGACCCACAAGTGCACCCGAAAAAAACCAGGGTCGACCTGTCGACTTGAGGTAATCAGCATCGCGGCACCCAGCCCAAACGCCAGACGCAGAAGAAATTGAATCAGTACGTCCACTTCGCCCCCTGTCGCAAACTTGCGAACGCATCCTATGCGTCGACTGAGACCGCGTCAATTAGCGCTTTCCGGCGCTGGAAACGTAGGGCGCTCAGCGGCCTGCGAATCGATCGCCGGCCGCGAAAGCCAACCGATCAGCGCTTCCGCGCGCACGATGGGGTTCGTTTCGGCCAACAGTTTTTGCTTCATCTGCAAAGGCCACGGCACGGCGTAAGCGACGGCGTCGGTCAACATGTCTAACGAGGGCGACGTTCCTAGCGCCAACGGTTCGAGCCGGGGAGCGAACTTGGCCTGCACCAACTGTCGCTTTAATCGCATCGTCAGCTCTTGCGCTTCATTGGTTCCATTGACGCCCGCCCCCGGCAATTCTTCGACTTCCGCCGCACGATACGAGCGACTCGTCGCAATCTCTCGCAAGAGTCGCGCCCGCCGCATGCCGCGAATCAACAGGTTCGACGTGCCGTCTTCGTTCTTATGAGAAACGACGATTTCGCTCACGCAAACCGTCTCGTGCAGCGGGGGGCTCTTGTCATACTGCTGCTGCCAACCAGGCCGCAATAAGCCGATGGCCAACTTGCCGTCGGCGGCCAACGCGTCTTCAAGCATCTCTCGGTATCGCAGCTCAAAGACGTACAGCGGCTGCATGACGCCCGGAAAGAGCACCAAATTAGGCAAGGGAAAAAGTCGAACCGTGTACGCGGAAGTCATTGAACGCAAAGGAAAGCCGACGCGAAGCGAGAAAGAAACGTTTCGTTTTAGTCTAATCGCTCTGATCGAGATTTTGCCCTTCGATTGTTGCAGAATGGCGCAAATCGGGGATCTTCTCGACGTCGATCACCCCAACCGGGTAGGTCGCTTCGCTGGCGACGATTTCGCGGCAACAATGCTCTAGCTCGGCGAAAAGCCGTTCCAAATCGAGTCCCAGGTATTCAGGACGATATTTGTCCAGATAGTTGCGGCTGGAATGAAAAAGCTTGACGGCGCCGCGCGTGTTCTCGTTGACGAAATGATGCAAACAGACCGCCGTCTGGATCAAACCTTGATAAAACTCGCGCGGCTCGCCGATCGAATCGGCCCAAAGCTCTTCCCAAATGTCATGCGCCTCGAAAAATTCGCAGTCGTTAAACAGACGAATTCCTTCTAGATAGCGCGGATCATATTCGGTCGGTTCGTTCAAAAAATAGTTCTCGCTCCCGGTCCGCCGCTTAACTAAGCGCCATCCGAATCAATACGCCGACCATCGCCAACACGACCACGCCGCCGATACGCAGCGACACGCAAAAATGACAAAACGACGGCCTTACGTCCGAGTGAAATTCGGTCTTGCAAACGCTGCAATACCAGCCGGGCTCATCGTCGCTCGGCGCCTTCGCACGCGTTGGCGCGCTACGCTTCGGCTCGGGGATCGTCGGCAGCGGTTCGGCAATATCGCGAGGCCCCGGTCGAGACGCGACAGACGGCGTAGACGCCGGCGGCCCAGTTTCGGTATTGCGAGCCGATTTTGAATTGGTCCAGGGATCATAGGCAGGCGGCGTGTGCGATACTATTTTTTGCGGCTCGTAGGTCGGCCGATTTTCCGCCATCGTTTTCGCGAGCTTGTCACGATGTTCGCGTTGCCGACGTTGAAACTCGGCATTCGCTTCGGCGATTCGTTTCCGATGTTCCGCCATCCAATCGGGACCGTTTGGCGGCGGACCGGAAAACGGAGACCGACCGATATTCTCTGGTAGCGAGGCGCCGACGATCACCCCGTTCTGATTCACGACGTTCGGCTCTTGCGCGTCCAAAATGACCGGCGGAACCAAGTCGCCCTGATCGAGCGCTTCCAGATGATCTCGGAGAAACTTTTGATCGTCGACGCCAAGCTTATAAAAGTCGACGCTGTGCCCTTTATTTCCCTGCAACAAAATGACGTTGCCCTCGAAGATGCGAACGAACTTCGCTTGAATCTGGTTCCCTTCGTTGTCCGACCATTTGCGCATCCGCGTCAAATCGCGACGAGCTTCTTTTTCAGACGGCGCGTTCTTCTCGTCGCCGTCATCCGCTTGCAACGTTTCGATCAGGTCGCTTTGCTTAGCTGTAGCCTGTTTTTCGGCCTCGCGTTTTTCGGCCGCCTCGCGCAGGACGAGAATCCGACGCTTATCGGCATCGCAAAACTTCGAGAAATGGACTTCCAGCAGCTCGCCGTTATCGTTGCGACGCAGTTGAACTGAAGTCCCGTGGTAACGGACGAACTCGGCGTCGAGCGTACGCCCTTCGGCATCGACCCAAATACGCGCTTGAAGTTGCGTACGTCCCCCGCACCAAAATGCGAGCGTCAAGCAAAGTAGAACGCGGTAACGGCCGGTCATCGTTCTCAGCCTTTATTGCAAGCTTCGATGATTAGGATGGATTGCCCCTCCTCCCCTCTCCGGCGGTAAAAATTTTAGCGATCCGTTCTAGAGCGAGTCAAGCGAAATCAAACGCGACGATGCGTTTCCCCAAAAATTCATCCTTGTGTTTGGCGCTTCGCGACCAGCCAGATCTCGCTATTGCGTCGCGTTCAATCCTGTTATCGTGCCTAAATTCGCGACTGCGCGAAAATTGCTGAAATCTGGGAATCGAAACCGAAATAAGAAATTGAAAAGGCGCGAAGCAAGCGTCCCTTCGTTTTTCGGACAATAATGGAAACGACTTTTCCGCGCCATCCTTTCGCCAACCGCCGTTTGAGAACTATGTCGATCGACGTCGCTACGCTCGCAAAAAAAATTATCGCCAACTCAGAACGGGTCATCATGGGAAAGCGACAGCAAATCGTTTTCTCGCTCGTCGCCTGGTTCGCCGAAGGGCACGTACTGATGGAAGACGTGCCGGGCGTCGCCAAGACGATGCTCGCCCGAACGTTGGCCAAAAGCGTCGGTTGCCGGTTAAAGCGAGTGCAATGCACGCCCGACCTGTTGCCGACCGACGTGACCGGGGCGTCAATCTTTAACCAGAAGACCAGCGAGTTTGAGTTTCGGCCCGGGCCGATCTTCGCCAATATCGTGCTGGCCGACGAAATCAATCGTACGACTCCCCGAACTCAAGCCGCGTTGCTCGAAGCGATGGCCGAGTCGCGGGTGACGGTCGACGGCACGACGCATCCGCTTCAGCCCCCTTTTCTCGTTATCGCCACCCAAAACCCGATTGATCACGAAGGAACGTTTCCTTTGCCCGAAGCGCAACTCGACCGCTTTTTAATGAAGTTCAGCCTGGGGTACCCGAATCTTGACGACGAACTGAAAATGCTTGACGCCCTCGAAAGCGGCAATCCCTTAGACGCGATCAGCCCGGTCGTTTCGGCCGAAGAGCTGATCGGCTGCCAACAAGCGGTTCGCGCGATCCGCATCGACGAGAAAGTTCGTCGCTATATTCTCGAGATCGTGCATCAATCGCGTCGGCACGAACATCTCGCCCTGGGAGGCAGCCCCCGCGCTTCGATCGCATTATTTCGCGCGTCGCAAGCGTTGGCGGCGATCTTGGGGCGCAAGTTCGTTCAGCCCGACGACGTGAAACGCATATTGGCGCCGGTCATGACCCATCGCATGATCTTGCGTCCTGAAAGCCGCCTACGAAAAATCACGGCGGCTGAAGTGCTCGAAGAAATTGTCGCCGCCGTGCCGGCGCCGGTCTTGTCGACGGAGGCTCGAGTCTAGTGCGCTGGTTTATCGGCGCCGTAACGATTTTGATTTTCTCGTCCTTATTAGGGCTGAGCTTACTCGTTTATTCAATGTATGCGCTGTTGGCGGTGATGATCGCCAGTCGCGCGTTGACTCGCTATTGGGCTCGCTGTCTGACGATTCGTCGGCAAGTCAATCGGCATGAAGCGGAAGAGGGCGAAACGATTGCGGTGAGCGTCGTCGTCGCCAACTCGGGCGTATTGCCGATTCCTTGGCTGTTGATCGAAGACATGTTGCCGCGACGCGTTACGTTGTATCGCCCCCCTTCCCTGGAAACTGCGGGAGATCGCATCACCTTGGCGTCGCTTGCGCCGCGCAAATCGAAATCGTTCTACTATCAACTGCGTTGCAATCGGCGCGGATATTATCCGATCGGGCCGGCTTTGCTGGAGACAGGCGACCTGTTCGGGCTGTATCGTTTGTTTCGCGTGTTGGCGGCGCCCGAATATTTGCAAGTATTGCCGAAGGTCGTGCCGCTTGACGGGTTTGACATTGCGTCGCGCCGTCCGCTGGGCGAAATCAAGATGACGCATCGTTTGTTTGAAGACCCGACCCGGATTGCCGGCGTGCGCGCCTATCAAGCCGGCGATCCGATCAATCGGGTCAATTGGGCGGCGACCGCCCGAACCGGCGTTTTGCACAGCAAAGTTTATGAGCCGTCGAGCATCGCCGGAGCGACCCTTTTACTCGATTTTCATCAAGACAGCTTCGCCGCCGAGCACGAGCCGATCCGGTCTGAACTGGCGATCACGTTGGCGGTCGCCGTCGCGGGCGCCGTGCAAGAGACGGGACAACAAATCGGCTTAATCACCAACGCGCGCGACGCCGCCGAGCGAATGAAACGCGAAAGCCAATTTGCCGAAGCGAAGAGTCGAGACGCCGCCCGCAACGCCGCGGTCGTCGAACAAACGGACGATCGCCTGAGCCCCCAAGTCGTTACGACCCGTCGTAGCGGCGAGCAAATGCCGCTGATTCGCAAGATGCTGGCGCGAGCCGAACTGACCGACGGTTTGACCATGCCCGACCTGATCGCCGAAACGGTCAGCCGCATCCCGCGCGATGCGACGGTTATCGCCATCTTGACCGAAACGACCGTCGAAACCGCATTGGCGCTCGGCAACCTGCGCCGCGCCGGATTTACGGTCACGGCGATCATCAACGTCTATGACGAGTACGCCTACGCCCAAGCGGCCGGCAAACTGCTGAGCGAAGGGATTCGAAGTCGCCAGTTGAACGCGCTCGAAAATATCGGTTCCATTTGCCAAGAACAGGCCTATTCGTGGTTCTAGCACGACGGCGCACATCATGAGTCGACGACAATCGGAAATCGATTACGCAGTAATCGCCGTCAATCCGGCGTTAATCATGCTGTTGGTCGGCAGCTTGGTCTTCTTCTTGCTCGAGCTCTCTTACCATGGCATTTATCTGGGCCGCCTGCAGTTCGTATTAGCTTGCTTCGTCTTCTCTTCCGTTTTGCTCGCGCGAATCTCGATTGAAGAAGGGATGGAACGCGCTACGCTGCTGGGCGCCGCCCTGTCGGTCGTCATGCTGCTCGCCATCATGCAGTTCGTGCCAGGCTCTTTGCTGCTAGGGATCGGCATGCTGATATTGACTTGGTGGTGCGCCAATCGCCTCACTTACGACTGCACGCTGGTCGACGATTCGCGCGACACGTCGCAAAAAGGCTTGATGCAATGGATCGGCGCCGACTTTCAGTTAGAAGCTTCGTCGCAATCCCCCCCCTTGCCCGACGATTCGGCCGCCGCTGAGAAGTCTCAACCGCCCGAAAAATCGAATCGCCTGTGGGAATTGATCAACCCGACCTCGACCCAATTTGCGCCCGGGGTGTGGGTGATTTATTTTTCGATGGCCGCCCTGCCGCTGTTCGGCTTGGGACAAGCGTTCGAGCCCAGCGGCGCCCCTGCTTTGCGCTGGCGTTTGTTTCTCTATCTGTTTACCTACGTCGCGGCCGGGCTAGGCCTGTTGATGACGACCAGCTTTCTTAGCTTGCGCCGCTATTTAAGCCGGCGCAAACTTTCGATGCCGCTATCGATGACGGCCGTCTGGCTCGGCTCCGGCGCCATCTTGATCGCCGCCATGATGATCTTTACCGCTATGCTGCCGCGACCGCATGCCGAGTACGAACTGGCCCGCATCCCTGGCGTCGGCGATTTGTTAGATCGCTCCAGCTCGCGCTACGCAGTCGGCAAAGAAGGGACGCAAGACGACGATCGACCAGGCCAAACCGAGTCGAACGATCGGCAGCAAGCCGGCGAAGATCAGCAAGAGACGGGGACAAGCGATCAAAACGCCCAAAAAACCGACG
>JBITAD010000020.1:0-5067 GCA_044439945.1 Blastopirellula sp. JB062 | reverse complement strand
CAATACCGATACCAGTCGGCGGACGAATCGGGATGACAAAAGAACTCGATCTCCATCTGCTCAAATTCACGCGAGCGGAAGGTGAAATTGCGCGGCGTG
This sequence comes from Blastopirellula sp. JB062, assembly GCA_044439945.1. Classification (GTDB taxonomy): domain Bacteria; phylum Planctomycetota; class Planctomycetia; order Pirellulales; family Pirellulaceae; genus Blastopirellula. Next base: position 4,968 of record JBITAD010000020.1, on the reverse strand, counting down.
ATCTCGTTCCGAAAACTCTTGCCGACCTGAGCGATGCCAAACGGCACGCGAACCCGCGAGCTGTCGACGACGTTTTTGAAATTCACAAAGATGCCCTGCGCCGTCTCGGGGCGCAAGTAAGCGGCGTTTTCTTCGCCGCCGAGCGCACCGACCCACGTTTTGAACATCAAGTTATATTCGCGCGGTTCGGTCAGCGTCCCCAACTCTTTCGCATTCGGGGCCAGCACTTGGCCGAAGTCGTCTACTGTGGTTAACGAAACCATCGCCCCGTCCCAAACCAACTGATCGGCCTGTTTGGTTCGCAACCCGAAAAACTTCAGTGCGTTCCGCTCGATATCAGTCTCGGGTTGATCCGAATCAGACCCCGCCGTGGCGAAGATCTTGCGTCCTTTCGCTTCGACCCAGCGCCCGACGACCTGATCGTGACGATACCGCTTTTTCGATTCGCGACAATCGACCATGTAGTCATGAAAAAGATCATAGTGCCCCGAGCTTTTCCAAACGCTCGGGTGCATGATAATCGTGCAATCAAGCCCGGTCATTTCGTACGGTTGCGGGGCGCCTGGCAAGGTCGACAGATCGTCGTGCCCGCTCACCATATCGCGCCACCAAGCGTCTTTGACGTTCCGCTTTAGCTCGACCCCCAAGGGGCCGTAGTCCCAAAAGCCGTTGATTCCTCCATAGATTTCAGAGGATTGAAAGAGAAATCCGCGTCGCTTGCAAAGCGACACTAGCTTTTCCATTTCCATGTTTGGGCTCGGCTGACAAAAAAAGGGGGGTGGGTCGGCTTTCCTGCGGTCGCCCCAAGCTGGGGACGAAAAAGACCTAGTTTAGCTGGCTATAGGGAGTTACGTCTACCGGAGACGAATTTCCCAAGTCGCCGCGTCTAACTCGGCGACCAAGTCAAATTTGTCGAGATCGGCGGCAATCTGAATGTCATTTTCCAGGCCGATCGCCAACACGTTGCGTCCCCCGCGACTTTTCTGCAAGCGTTCGACCAGCGGGACCGCAACCAAGTTTTCTTGCGCGGTACGCCAAGCGTCGGCGGCAATTTGGGCGGCGTCGTTCAGTTCCCATTGTTGGGAAGATGCCATTAAATCGACGATCGCACCGGCTAGCAGCACATCTTCGCGGGTAACTTCTCCGGCGGTGCCGGCGCAAACCAGTTGGACATTTTCCGCCGAAGAAAGTTCGCGGCAAATCGCGGAAAGATTCACAAACGCTCCGATCAAGATGCGCCGCGCCCGCTGACAACGCTGCATCGCCTTCGTGCCGTTGGTGGTCGTGAAGACGATCGTCCGCTCGGTCACTTTTTCCGCAGCGTATTCGGCTGGCGAATTGCCAAAATCAAATCCCTCGATGCGCAGCCCCCCTCGTTCGCCCCCCAATAAGGCGTCATCGATCGCCGCCGCTTTTTCTTTGGCTTCTTCGATCGAAATGCAAGGAATCACGCGACCGGCGCCGGCGGCCAACATATGAATAATCGTGGTCGTAGCTCGCAACACGTCGATCACGACGGCGGTCGAATCAGATAATGTTTCTTCCGAAGCAAGTTCGGGCAGCAGATGTACGGAGATCGTCGGCGGCATAATATTCCTTTTTTTGGGATGGCGGCCATCATATCTCGCGACGACGCAAGATGAAATGCGCCGCTTGGCTCGAATTTGTCGACCAACTCCGATTCGACGCAAACGCCTTGTTACGAAATGGCCGCTCTTGCGGTAGATTAGGTGGTTTCACCGCTTCGATTCGCCCGCCTTTGGGGAAAGCCGTCAGCAATGGTCGTTGATAAATCGGAAACGCGCGTTCGGCGAATGTTCGCCGAAATTGCTGGAAAATACGACCAGATGAATCATCTGCTGTCGATGAACGTCGACCGCTATTGGCGCTGGCGAACCGTTCGCATCGTCCCGCCGACCGGCGACGCGCCCATCTTAGACGTCTGCACCGGAACTGGCGATCTCGCGCTGGCCTATTATCGCGCCGCCAAAGGCGAAGTGCAGATCGAGGCGACCGATTTTTGCCCCGAAATGCTGGAAGTCGGCGAAGAAAAGAAACGCCGCGCCAAGATCGGCGACTTGGTTCGCTTTCAAGAAGCCGACACGCAATCGCTTCCCTTTGAAGACGACGCTTTTCAAATCGTATCGGTCGCATTCGGCCTGCGTAACGTGACCGACACCGATCTCGGCTTGCGAGAAATGACGCGAGTCTGCCGCCCAGGGGGCAAAGTCGCCGTGCTTGAGTTCTCGATTCCGACTTGGCAGCCGTTCAAAGCCTTTTATCTCTGGTACTTTCGCAACGTGCTGCCGCGACTAGGGCAATTGTTCGCGAAAAACCGAGAAGACGCTTACAACTATTTACCCGATAGCGTCGGCGAATTTCCGTACGGCGAAGCCTTGGCCGAACGGATGCGAGCCGCCGGCTTGTGCGACGTCTTCTACAAATCGCTGACCTTCGGCATCGCCACGCTCTACGTGGGGACTAAATGAGCGGCGACATGCCACCGATCGTGCTGGGCGTCACCGGCGCTAGCGGCGCCGTCTATGCGCGGCGGCTGCTGCAAGTCTTGATCGCCAGCGGGTACGACGTCGACCTGTCAATGAGCCAATCAGGGCGCGCGGTTTGGTTGCAAGAGCTAAACGTCGCCCTTGATCTCAATGCGCTTGACCCAACCTCGCTCTATGACGCTCACGCCGCACCGCATGACGACCGTTTAAGCGCCACGATCGAGATGAATCAGCCGAGCAGGGCAGGGCACGTGCGATACTTTCATTACGCCGACTTCATGGCTCCGATCGCCAGCGGCTCGGCTCGTTCGCGCGGCATGGTGATTTGCCCTTGCTCCGGGGGCACGCTTAGCGGGGTCGTGCATGGGGCCAGCGGCAATTTAATTCAACGCGCCGCCGACGTGCATCTAAAAGAAAAACGCAAGCTGATCCTCGTACCGCGCGAAACGCCTCTCTCGTTGATTTATCTCGATAATCTCCGCCGCGCCGCCGAAGCTGGCGCAATCGTCTTGCCGGCGATGCCAGGCTGGTATCACGGAGTGCGAACGCTCGACGACTTGATCGATTTTATCGTAGCGCGAATCTTAGATCAGCTCGAAGTGCCGCACCAGTTGATGCGAAGATGGGGAAACGATGATTCAGCGACTTAGCGACATCTTAGCGATGATCCGCTTTAGCCATACCGTATTTGCGATGCCATTCGCCTTGCTAGCCGCGGTGATGGCCTGGACGGCGCCCGCACCTGAGGGCGTCGCGATCCGTTTCACTTGGCGAGAACTGCTGGGCGTCATCTTGTGCATGGTCTTCGCCCGCAGCGCGGCGATGGCTTTTAATCGCTTGGTCGATCGCAAGATCGACGCCGAAAACCCTCGCACGCAATCGCGCCATATTCCGGCTGGCATCCTCTCGGTCGGCGAAGTCTCCACGTTTATCTTGGCTTGTTCGATCGGCTTCGTCGGTTCGACTCTCTTATTTTGGCCCAACTGGCTGCCGTTGGCTTTATCGCTGCCGGTGCTGCTCTTTTTGCTCGGCTACAGCTATACGAAACGCTGGACGTCGCTCGCTCATTTCTGGTTGGGCGCGTCATTAATGCTAGCGCCGATCGCCGCTTGGATCGCGATTCGCGGTCTCGTCTTATTGGTCGATCCGTTGGACCTGCTACCCGCCGTCACGCTGGGCGCCGCGGTATTGCTGTGGGTCGCCGGTTTCGACATCATCTACGCCTGCCAAGACGCTCAATTTGATCGCGACGCCAAACTGCATAGCGTTCCGACCGCTTTCGGCATCGCCGGAGCGTTGCGAATCGCAGCCGCTTGCCACGCAGCGATGATCGCGGTTCTGACCCTGCTACCGACCGTATATCCGTCACTCGGCATCATCTATTGGCTGGGTATCGCCGCGACTGCAGGCTTGCTGATCTACGAACATGCGATCGTGCGTCCTGACGATTTGTCGCGAGTCAATCTCGCCTTTTTTCATGTCAACACGATCGTCGGAGTCGGCCTGTTCGTCGTAACGACGATCGATTTGCTGCTGTGGTAGAATGCCCGCATGTCAAAACGCCTTCGATTTCTGCTGCTGCAGATCCGCAACTCCGACGACCCGATCCGCAGCCAAGAAATTGCCTGCTTCGCAACAGCGCTGCATTGCGCCCCGGCTCAGATCGAACCGTTTGACCTGCTCGGGGGCGAGCCAAGCGAGCGACTGCTAAGCCAAGTCGACATGGTCGTGATCGGCGGCAGCGGGCATTACTCCGTCGCATCCGACGCCCAGTGGTTGCATGTCGCTTTGGCCGGGCTGCGGCGTATCGTCGAGCTTGAGATTCCGCTGTTCGGCTCTTGCTGGGGATTTCAAGCGTTATCTCGCGCGCTCGGCGGCCGGGTGATCCACGACCTTGAACATGCCGAGCTCGGTACGCGCGAACTCTTTTTGACTCCCGCAGGACGCGAAGATCGCTTGTTCGCGTCGCTTGGGCCGCGATTCGCCGCTTACATGGGGCACGAAGATCGGGTCATTCAACTGCCGCCCGGAGTCACGTTGCTCGCATCGAGCGAGCGCGTGCCGCAACAAGCGTTTCGGGTCAACGACAAACCGATCTACTGCACGCAGTTTCACCCAGAGCTTACGCGCGAAACTTTACTGCAACGGATTCAAGCCTATCCCGAATATTGCGAAAAAATCGCAGGCGTCCCATTTGAAGAATTCCAAGCCAGTTGCGTCGCGGCGCCAGAATCAGAAGGCTTGCTCAGCGCGTTTCGGCAAGAATTCCTTCCCCCATAGCGGCCCCAAGCGAAGCGGTCGTCCAATCTGTGCGAACGTAAAAAAAGCCCGGCCAAATTGACCGGGCTTCTTTCGTCTCGTTTTGCGAAGTCGCGGTTACTTCGCATCTTCGGCGTCGCCGGCGGCGACCGGCTCCGCTTCTGTTTCGGTCAGTGCGCCTTTAAAGTCGAGTCGCACCAAT
>JBITAD010000019.1:0-5088 GCA_044439945.1 Blastopirellula sp. JB062 | reverse complement strand
TTCGCCCAACTCAAAGAGAAGCCCGGCTAGTGCAAATCGTACGCGAGCCGGGCTTGGTTCGGGGTTTCGTCTCCAAGGCGTTGAATGCGGCGGCTGGCTTAGCTGACGGCGGCCGGTTGCGAACTTTCGATCCGCGCTGTGCGGCCGGACTGGCAGCTTTCGGCTTCCGCTTCGATCAGGCGAACCGATTCCGCCGCGTCGAACAGCGAAATGCGATCAGACGGCACGCCTTGCTTGATGCAATCGATAAAGTGCGCCAGTTCCAACTCGTAACCTAACGCTTCGCTGAGCGGAATCGACTGTTTGCCTTCGTCGGGCGTCGTCAGTTCGACCTGCGGCGTTTCGGCAAGACGGAACGAGGCGGTCGCTTGCTCGAAATTGACGTGATACTCCATTTCAAAACCGAAGCCGGGCGACATCGCCCACGAACCTTCGGCCGAAACGATCGGAATGTCGTCGTAATGATACTGCGTTAAGACGTGGTCAATATGGCTGGTGTGCCGCGAATAGCCGCGGCTCGAAACCGCCTTGGGCATGCCGAACAGAAAGCGAACGAAATCGGAGTCGTGAATATGCAGATCCAACAAGGCGCCGCCAGAAGCTTGGCCGTCGCTATAAAAAGGGCCGCCTGGAAACTGCGTGACCCGCCGCAGCGAGACCGCTTGTACGGCTCCGTATCGCCGGCTGTCGACCGCTTCTTTCAGCCAGTCCCAACCAGGCCAAAAACGCATGCACATGGCGCAAAACGAAAGTCCTTTCGACTGTTCGGCTTGTTGTGCCAGGCGGATCGCCTCGGCGTAGGTTCGGGCTAACGGTTTTTCGATGATCAAGTGTTTGCCCGCTTCCAGGGCCAGCGATCCGAAAGCGGAATGTGCGGGGGTGGGCAAACAAAGATCGACGACGTCGACGTCGGGATCGGCGATCAGATCGCGCCCGTCGGCATATTGTTTGACGGTCGAAAAATCAAAACCGCCTTGCGATTGTCCTTCGATATTTCCGGCGGCGGTCGCTTTTCCGCAACGACGTTGTTGGTCGAGATCGGCCACGGCGACTACGCGCACGTCGGTTCGTTTGCGATATACGTCGAGATGGGTCGAGCCCATCATGCCCAAGCCGACGACTCCGATTTTTAACATGATTTCGATGCGTTCCGATTAGCAAGGGAGAATAACGTGGTAAATCTGACGTTAGGCGGGAACTTGGCGCACCAAGTCGTTCAGCGCGGCGGCGGTACGTCGCAAGCGATCTTCTTTAAACGGAAGCATCTCGGCGACGACCGTGCCGTCATAACCGATCTCGCGCAGTGCGGCGATCGTTTCGGCCAGCGGCACGTCTCCTTCGTCTAGCTCGCAAAACTCGTAGCTGCCGCAAAAATCGAATTGGTCGCGATACCCTTTGACATGCACCCGTTTGATGCGCCAGTCGAGCAACTTGATCCAATCGGGCGGATATTGCTGGTAGCCGAGCAAATTGCCGGCGTCGAAATAAACCCCTAAACGCTGGGCGCCGAAATGGTCGACGAAATCTCGCAATTCGAGCGGAGAATAGAGGAACCCGTTCCAGACGTTTTCGAGGCAGAGATCGACGCCGACTTGTTCCGCCGTTTCGAGCAAACGGTCGACGGCGACTTCGGCTCGCTCATAAGCGTGGTCGTATCGGACCCGTTCGCCGGGCGAGATGGGGCTGGTGACGACGCCAGGCACGAACAGCACCGCTTGGCACCCGAGCCATGCGGCTCGTTGCAACGTTTTTTCGTGGAGTTGAATCGCTTGGTTACGAACCTCGGCGTCTTCGCTAACCGGATTGCATTCCCAGCTCATGCCGCTGGCCACCGTTTCGACGATGACGCCGGAGTCTTCGATCTCGCGCCGGATTCGCTCGCATTCCGCTTGCGACAAATCAACATGCAACGTTCCGCTGGCGCCGATGGCCAGCTCGAGCGCGTCGAACTGATGTTGCTTGGTTAGCTGCAACGCGGTCGAGACGTCGCAAGTTCCGGCGAGCCCGTCGGGCATCGACCAATAACTAATTCCGGTTAACAACTTGTTTCCCCTTATCGTTGAGAGGCGGCGGTCGAAGAAATGTCAGGCGACAAGACGGAAGTTTCGCTACGTTTGGGGCCGTTGGTCGCTAGCGACACCAGCATGCCGACCGAAATGTTGGTCAACAGCGACAGCGGAGCGATCCATTGAAAACTGATCGGATCGCCGCCGTCGGCGGAAGCGGCGCCGAAGATCGGGCCGGAAAACGCGGCCAAAATGGCGGCCAGCGTTCCGCATATCGCGCCGGCCCAAACTCCGTAAGCGTTTGCGAAAGGAACGAACAATGCGAAAAAGAAAAGGCAAAACAAAGTGGGCGCCAGCAGATTGGCCGTTTTGCTGGTGACCCCGGTGATGTTGCCTGGCACGCTGCCGACTTGCGAACTGCCGAGCACGACTAGCACGCCCACGACCAAAGCGATCGCTTGAGCGAGTCGCAAATGTCCGCGTTCGGTTTTCGGTTGAAAGCCGAAGCGGTCGAAAAAGTCGGTGATCGTAACGGCCGCGATCGAGTTGACGCCCGAGTCAAGGCTCGACATTGCGGCGGCGAACATCGCCGCGACGACCAGTCCGGCGATTCCCATCGGCAGCTCGTGAGCGATAAACCAAGGAAAGACGTTATCAGCGCCTTGCGGCGTTAACAATTCAGCCGGAATCCGCTCTTGAAAAATTCGACAGTAAGAAAGCATCGCAAAGCCGGCCAGCCCTAGCGTCAAACTGACGAGGGTCGCCGCAATCGCTTGATAGGCCGACGCACGCCGCGCGCTGCCGGCGTCTTTGGTCGACATAAAACGTTGTATCGCCGTTTGATCGCCGCCTGAGGTGCAGATTAGTAACAACCAGGTCGATAGGACGGTGCCGAACATGGTCACGCGCGTCGAAGGATCAAAACTGAACAGGGGCTGTTGATCCCAATGCGATTCCCAGTCGGTCGGCAGCCATTGCAGGCCTCCGACTCGATAGGTGATGACGCCCAGCACGCAGAGGATGCCGACCAACAGAAACGACGCTTGTAAAAAGTCGGTGATGATCACCGCGCGAAACCCGCCCAGCGACGTGTAAAGAACCGTCGCCAGGCCGGTAGCGATCACCAGCGCCGGAATCCAAGCGTCGTCGATGCCGAGCATCACCGTCATCGCTTTGGCCGAAAGATAAACCAGTAACGACATCCAGATGATTCGCATCACGATAAACAACGTCGCGCCTAACAAACGAACGCTGACGCCCAGTTTCGACTCTAGCAGTTGATAGGCGCTGGTCACCCGTTGACGCATGTAGACCGGCAGCAAGACGTAGCCGACAAAGACGAAGGCCAACGGATAGGCGAAGATGCGGGTCATGTAGACCGGGCCTTTGCCGATGATTTCGCCTGGCATCGAAAGATATGAGATCGTGCTTAACAACGTCACGAACAACGAGACGCCGATCAATATCGGGTTGGTGTGCCCGCCGCCGATAAAGTACTCCCGCGCCGACTCGTTACGACGTCCGACGTACCAACCGATTCCGATAACGACGACGCCGTAAAGGGCGATCACGCACCAGTCGCCCCAATCCAATCCGGATTTCGCCGCGACGCCGATGATAATGGGAAAGCTGCTCATGAACTTACAAATTGCCCAAGCTGGTTTGCATGTGCGTTTGACCGGCGAAAAATGGGGAGTCGATCCGCGCATTTCTCGCCGCCGCGCCGCCATGACGCGCAGCGGCGGAGACTTTTTTCAGGAAGCTGCGTCGGTGGTTAACGAACGTCGTTCCAGTCAAATTCCAACCGAATCAGGTCGGGATGCCGGGTATTGTCTTTGCGACGATACGTAATGACGTTCAGCGCATCGCGATCGCCGCGCGGCTGGAAGTAATGCATCGCGTAATATCCGTCGACAATTTTCGCGTCTCCTTCGGGGTCAAGCCGAACCCGTTGCTCGACGCTGAGCGCCGCTTCGTTCAGACGAAACAGGGCCAACTCCATTTTGCCGCGATAAGCGTTCCGGCCTAGCAAGTAAAGTTGGCCCTCTTTGCGGAAAAAGCGAGGGCGGCCGATATGACTTCCGATCTCTTCGTACTGCGCCGTCAAGTTGTTCGACTTGATGGGCTGAAACTTTTTGTCGACCAGGTGAAGGCGAAATTGGTTATCGTAGCCGCGAGTTCCGACTAAAAAGCGGTCGCCTGATTGGATCAAGCAGCTTTCGTTAATGCGGATATCGCCGAACGCTTGATTCAGGTCGCGAACGTGCGACCAGGCGTCGTTTTTCTCGTCGTACGCCAAAGCCGCGACCGTGCCGTAGATGCGTTTGCCTTGCTCGTCGAACTTCGAGCGACGCTCAGTCAGTTCAGGAAACGTCATCGCCAACACGTACGTTTTGCCGTCCGACTCGACGGCGTCAAACACATATCCATAATCGACGCCGTCGACGGCGTCCAAGGGGCGCATCGTCGTGAACGTCTTTCCCTCGTCATCGCTGACGGCGTAGTAAACGCCGATGCGATGATGCTGTTTTTTGCCTCGATCCGGGACCATTTTTTGCATGTCGACAAAATTGCCGATTCGTCCGCTCGGAAAGCGAATCCATTCGCCCATTTGGAAAATCAGCTGCGGATCGCTGCCCAAAAATTGTCGCGAGACGATCTGGTTGCCGATTGGATCGAACCGAATCATTTCGAGCGGCGCGCCGCTGTCTTGGGCGTGCGTTCTGCCTCGTTTGTACGAGATCAGCACGTCTCCGTCGTCCGTTTTAATCAGCGTCGGAAACGCCAGATAGGCGTTCTCGTCGTTGGCGACGAACGACTTGGAATCAAGCAATATTTGCTCGGCATGCGGAGCCGCCGCTTTCGAGGGAATTTGGGCGAAAGCCGATGCGACAGATGCGAGCGTCACGAGGGGCGTGACCCATAACGAGTTCAATTTCATGAGATCTCTCTGCGGGGGAAGCGTGCGATTAGGGTTGCAAGACCGTTCTAACTTCGTTGCCGTTACGACTGGCGGACGCTTTGTAAACGCCCAGGTCGACCGTCTCGGCGACAAAGCGAACGGCGCCGTCGCACATCAAAA
>JBITAD010000018.1:0-5098 GCA_044439945.1 Blastopirellula sp. JB062 | reverse complement strand
ACCGGCTCTGTATGAACGGAGCCGGCGTTCGTTAGGCGGCTTTAATATTTGACGACGTTTTGCGTTCCGTTATCGGGACGCAATTTTTTTAGGGTTGCCGCCGATTCGACCGCCATCATTCGGATGTCGCTGCCGACCGCAATAAATTGCATCCCTTGTTCGGCCCGTTGTTGCGCTTGCTCGGCTGACATCACATGCAGGCCGGTCGGCGTACCGACTTCTTTGCCCGTCGCGATGACCTGTTGAATCAGCGCTTCGTGGTCGTCGACCGTCGGCTCGGGACGCTCGACCGTTTTCATTTGCGCCCAGAGATCGTTGGGGCCGATAAAAATGGCGTCGCAGCCTGGTAATGCGTAGATCTCTTTCGCATTAGCGACCCCTTGGGGGCTCTCGGTTTGCAAGACGACCAAGATTTCGTCGTTTGCGGCGGCGTAATACTCGTCGGGCGACGCATCGAAATTTAGCGAATGCATGCCCCCACCGACGCTACGATCGCCGAGCGGCGGGTATTTGGCGGCGGCGATCGCCGCTTTCGCTTGTTCCACGGTATCGACCATCGGCACGACGATCCCCCAGGCGCCTGCATCAAGCACCCGTTTGATCAGATCATGATCGCCACGCGGCACGCGCGCCAAAGGCGCCCCGCCGGCGTCGGCAATCGCGGCAAAGATGATCGCGGCCTGCGACCAATCGATCGGCGAATGTTCAAGATCTAAGGTTAGCCAATCCCAATCCATGCGAGCCAGGGTTCGCGAGGCGAAAAAGTCACCGAGCGAAAGCCAAGTTCCAAAAGTAGGTTGGCCGCTTTTCAGCTTCTGTTTGACCGGATTCGTGCGCATAAACGTTCCATTCGATACGATAGGCGGGAGAATAGCCAAGTGTTTCACAATCGGGGCAGGGTCGCAAGCGTTCTCCGTTTTTTCAAGCGAGCGTCGCGAGGAAGCTATAATGACGGAACGCTCCCGAATCTTCGTACGACCGATATTAGAGGAACACGATCATGCGTCGCCCCTCACCGATTTGCTGGTTAGCCTGCTTCTTTTTCTTGAGCGCTGCGCCGGTATTGGCCGAAGATCCGGCTGTCGCAGCGCGTCGTGCGATGGTCGAAGAAGCGGTCATCGCCAACGGCGTCTCGGATCAGCGCGTGATTCAAGCGATGATGAACACGCCGCGTCATGAGTTCGTCGCCTTCAAATATCGCTCGCAAGCGTATTACGACATGGCCTTGCCGATTGGCGGTCGGCAGACGATTTCTTCGCCGTTTATCGTCGCCTACATGACCGAGTCGCTCGAACCTCAGGCGACCGATAAGGTGCTGGAAATTGGTACGGGCAGCGGATTTCAAGCGGCCGTGCTTAGCCCGCTGGTGAAAGACGTGTACTCGATCGAAATTGTGCCGGAACTGGGGCGATCGGCGGCGCGAACGCTACGACGTCTGGGTTACGACAACGTGCATACGAAAATTGGAGACGGTTTCAAAGGTTGGTCCGAGCATGCTCCTTTCGACAAGATTATTGTCACTTGTTCTCCCGAAAAACCGCCGCAACCGCTCATTGATCAACTGCGCGAAGGGGGGCGCATGGTCATTCCGGTCGGCGAACGATATCAACAAGTTTTGTACTTGTTTACGAAGAAAGAGGGCAAACTCGTCTCCGAGGCGCTGCGGCCGACCTTATTCGTACCGATGACTGGAACCGCGGAAGAGAATCGAGAGATTCAACCCAATCCATTGCAACCGCAAGCCGCCAACGGCGATTTTGAAGCCGATTTGCAAGAACATGGGCAAATGGCCGGCTGGTACTATCAACGGCAGTTCGAGCTGGTCGAAGACGAATCGGCCCCGCAAGGCGAACGATACGTTCGGTTTCAAAATAGCGATCGAGGACGTGCCTCGATGGCGCTGCAAGGTTTTGGCGTCGATGGCGAAAAAATCCGCCGCCTGAAAATTAACGCATGGGTGAAAACCAAGGATATCGGCCTTGGATACGATCGCCGCGAAGCGCCGATGATCGCGTTCACATTCTATGACTCTGCGCGTCGCGATGTGGGACGCGGGGTTGTGGGGCCATTTCTGCGCGACTCAGATTGGACCCAAATCGAAGAGACGGTTCGCGTTCCGCCGGCAACCAAAGAAGCGCTGCTGCGCATCGGATTATTCGGCGCGACCGGAGAAGCTTGCTTTGATGACGTACGCATGACCCCCCTAACGGACTGATTGTCTTTGGGGGCGGTAAGTCGTTTGGTACTATTTGGTTATGTGATTAATTCACGAAAGCCGGACAAAATTTCTCAGCCTCAAATTTTACCCATTCTGCTTGAACTACGATTACAGCATGTTATGTTCGAGTGGTAGCTGCTGGCGCCGCCAGCACCATGATTTACGTCGAACAACGTTCAGACGCTTAGGAGATACATCAAGATGGCGAGGCTTGGACACAAGGCGGCTGTAATGGCCGCTGTGATGGCAACTGGTTTCATGACGACTTCGGCCGATGCCGGTTGGCATGGCTCGTGGGGTTCCAGCGGCGGAAGCTCCGGAAGCTGGGGCGGAAGTTCGGGTAGCTGGGGGTCGAGCGGCGGATACTATTCCAGCGGCGGCAGCTCAGGCGGTTCGAGCGGCAGTTATTACTCCAGCGGCGGAAGCAGCGGCGGCGGCTTGATCAGTCGACTGATTCAGCATCATCGCGCGAAAAAATACTATCGCCGGGGTTATTACTCCAGCGGCGGCAGCTCGGGCGGTTCGAGCGGCAGCTACTACTCGAGCGGCGGAAGCTCGGGCTCGTACGGCAGTTCCGGCTCGTATGGCAGCAGCGGCGGCACGACTTACGGCGGCAGCTACTATTACGAAGCGCCTGCCGCTTCCGACGCGCCTGCCGCTCCGGCGGAAGGTTCGCCGATGCCGAGCCCCCCGCCGATGTCGGCCCCGGCTCCGATGACCAGCGCTCAAAACGACGCGATCATCAACGTCGACGTTCCGTCTGACGCCAAGATTTTCGTCAACGGCAAGGCCACGACCAGCGAAGGGCTGCAGCGTCGGTTCGTTTCGCGTAACCTGATGCCGGGCTTCAAGTACGTCTATCAGCTGCGTGCCGAAACGGTTCGCGACGGCCAGAAAGTTGTCGAGACCAAAGAAGTTCAACTGGGCGGCGGCGACTCGGCGAACGTTTCGTTCGAGTTCGATGATTCGTCCGCTCAACCGCAGATCGCCAGCGAACCGGTCGAAACCAAGTTGACGCTACACGTTCCCGCCGACGCCAAAGTGGTGCTGGCCGGTAACGACACCATGTCAAGCGGCAACGTTCGCACTTACAACACCAGCGCTCTGCAAAATGGGACCGTCTGGAACGATTACCGCATCTTGGTCACCGTGACCCAAAATGGTCGCGAAATCACCAAAGAGAAGGTGATCGATCTGGCCGCGGGCGACGTTCGCGACATCAACTTCGATTTTACTTCGACTGAACTCGCTTCGACGAAGTAAGCGATTGCTCACGCAGACAATCGATATAAAACTCAAGACCCTCGCAGTCGGCCTTTCCGCTGCGAGGGTTTCTTTTTTTTCGGTGAGGGAAAATTGCAGAGCGACGGTCGATAATAGGTGGTGAAGTTTTGTCGTCGTATCCAAACTTGACCACGCCGAATCATTCGTCATGGCGAAACTCAGTCGAAAAGCCGCTGCTAACGTCGCCCCTCAAATCTCGACAGCGCCGCGGACGCCGCAGTCTGAGACTCGACCGAAAATCGTCTGGAGCGGCGGCTTGCGCGGGTGGGTCAGCGCCCTGGTGGCGTTGCATATTACGGCTTTATTCGTCGGGCCGTGGGCTTCGCCGCCCCCTTCCAGCTTTTTAGCGCAGCAATGCGAAATCATCTACGAGCCCTATTTGCGGGCGACGTTTCTCAAAGATCATGGTTACCGATTTTTCGCTCCCAACCCAGGACCAAGCCATTTAGTTCGTTACGAACTGCTGGATGACGCGGGCAAGAAGGTGGGCGAAGGACGTTTTCCTGATCTCGAGGTCCATTGGCCCCGTTTGCTCTATCATCGACACTTTATGATTAGCGAGTCGATGAACAACGTCACCAACATGCCGCCTGAAGGTCCGCCGTCGACCGCACCGCCGGAAGTCAGAGCAGGCTATCAGAACGCATTGCGCCTGCGCGACGCTTATCTCGAGTCGATCGGAAGTTATCTTGCCGAAAGCCATCAGGCTGCGCAGGTGAAATTATTCTTGGTCGAGCATGGCATTCCGCATCCGCTTGACGTCGCCGGCGGCATGCCGCTCTCCGACCCTTCGCTCTATACCGAGAGAGAACTTGGCGTGTATATCCGCGACGACGCGTCGTTAAAATCTGTGCCGCCATCGTTGTTGGCCGCGCCGCCGGTGCAGGAAGAAGAAATATGATCCGCGACTATTTCAAGGAGCTATACGGCAGCGCTGTCGAAGGCTGGAATCGCTTTTGGTTTACTCCGGCTGATCCGGCGACTCTCGGCCTGATTCGCATCTTGGCCGGCGCCATGCTCTTTTATACGCATCTCGTCTGGTCGCTTGATTTGAATGGTTTTATGGGCGTCGACGGTCGGTTCTCGCACGAACTGACCAGTCGCATGCAAGGTCTGAGTCCGTTCGCTTGGAGCTATCTGCCGTTGATCGACGATTCGCCGGCGATGCTCTGGACGTCACACATCGCGGCGCTGGTCATCTTGGTGATGTTTACGCTCGGGCTTTATACGCGCACGGTCGGCGTGCTTTCGTTCATCATCACGCTTAGCTACGCCCATCGCGCGCCTGGCGCTTTGTTCGGACTCGATCAAATCAACGCATTGCTCGTTATGTACTTGATGCTGGGCGCGGCCGGCGAAGCGTACAGTCTAGATCGATGGTTACGCCGTCGCCGATCGATGCGCGACGACTCTCCGCGCCAAAGTACGATTGCGAATCTTTCGATTCGTCTGATTCAGGTTCACATGTGCGTGATCTATCTTTTCGCCGGCTTGAGCAAGCTGTCTGGCGAAACTTGGTGGGACGGTTCGGCGATGTGGGGCGCGCTGGCCAACTCCGAATATCAATCGCTCGACATGACTTGGCTGGCGGCATAC
>JBITAD010000017.1:0-5099 GCA_044439945.1 Blastopirellula sp. JB062 | reverse complement strand
GGAAACAGCCAATAAAAGACCCAAACCCGGCCAATATGAATCGCCGGAAAAATACCGGCGCAACAGACCGCAAAAATCGTCATCGCCTCGGCGAAGCGGTTGATACTGGTGCGCCATTCTTGTCGAAAGATGCACAAAATCGCCGAAATCAGCGTCCCGGCATGCCCAATACCGACCCAAAAAACGAAGTTGACGATCGGCCAACCCCAATAGACCGGAACATTGTTGCCCCAAACGCCGGTACCGGTGAAGATCAGGTATCCGATCAGCGCGAACAACATTCCCATTGCCGCCACCGAGACGCAAAACCCGATATACCACGCAAGCGGCGGTTTTTCTTTCTCGGGCACCCCGGCGACAATCTCGGTGATCGAACCCAAACTGAGTCCGCCCGTCACAAGCGGGGCGCGCTTGCCTGGGGTTTCCAGCGTAATGTCGGCGACTTCGTCTACTGTGGCCATTGTTCTTCGCGTGGACTACAGGATTTCGCTAAGGATAGTTTCGGTTACTCGGCGGCGTCGGTTTCTGCCGCAGCCGGAGCGTGCTTTTCGTGTTCGCCGTCGCTATGTTCGCCAGCGTGATCATGGCCGGATTCGTGATCATGACCCTCATGTCCATGATCGTCGCCGTGCCCATGACCGTGCGACAACGCTTCAAAGGGCTCGGCCAACCAGCGATGCGGGTTGCGTATGCGAGCCAGGTACTTCGTACGCGGCTTGATATTCAACTCGGCCAGCATCGCGTAGGCACGCGGGTTCGCATGATTTTTGGCGGCGCGGTTTTCGGGATTGTTTAAGTCGCCGAATTCGATCGCCGAGGTCGAGCATGCTTCCTGACAGGCCGTTTTGATTTCGTTAGCGCCGATGGCTCGACGATCGCGGCGCGCCTCGATCTTCGTATTTTGAATGCGTTGCACGCAGTAGGTGCATTTTTCCATCACGCCGCGATTACGAACGGTCACTTCCGGGTTAAAGACCAATTCGGCCAACTGACGATTCGATTCTTCAAACCGATAATCGCTGGCGCGGTAATCGAGGAAGTTAAACCGCCGCACTTTATAGGGGCAGTTGTTACCGCAGTACCGAGTTCCGATACAGCGGTTATAAACCATGTCGTTCAGCCCTTCGTCGGTGTGCACCGTCGCGGCGACGGGGCAAACCTGTTCGCAAGGGGCGTTTTCGCAGTGATGGCAAGTCACCGGCTGCGTGACGGCGACCGGGTTTTCGGGATCGCCTGCAAAGTAGCGGTCGATCCGCAGCCAATGCATTTCGCGTCCCTTCGAGACCTGCTCTTTGCCGACGATCGGCACGTTGTTTTCCGCCTGACAAGCGACGACGCAAGCGTCGCAACCGAGACATTTTGACAGATCGATCGACATGCCCCAAGCGTGTCCTTCGTACGACGCCTCGGTCCAGAGCGACTCAAGCGGCGGATGATGGACGACATGCTGGGCGAAGTCGGGATGATGCTTATACTCTTCAAGCGTCCCTTCCCGAACCAAAGTTGGGATCCGCCGCGCAATCTCTTTCAGACCAATTTTATCGATGGCATGATGGTCTTGCGTGGTCGCCAGCAAGTAAGATTCGCCCGTCGATTCGACTTGAACGCCAGTCACGACGTCCATCGCATCCGAACGTCGCAACTGACCGGCATTTACCCCCACCGGATCAATGCCGATTGCGACTTCTCCGCCGACTTTGCCGGCGTGCGTACGGCCGTAACCGAGCGCCAACGAGATCGTGCCGAGCGCTAAGCCGGGCATCAAGTAAACCGGCGCTTCGATCGACTCCCCACCAGAAGTGATCCGCGCCAAGATTCCTTGCTTTAGCCCCAACGCTTCGGCCGTCGTCGGATTGACGAGCAACGCGTTGTCCCAAGTCAACTTGGTGAGCGTGTCAGGCAGTTCCTGCAACCAACAGTTGTTGGCGAAGCGACCGTCGTAAGTCGACGTCCCAGGCGTCAACACGAGTTCGACTTCTTCCTTCGCGGGCCGCTGCTTCCACGCTTCCTTTTCCGCGTTCAACGGGGCGATATTCTCGGCCAGTTTCACGCTTTGCGTCTTGCCGACGACCCCGTCCGCAAAACCATCATGCACCATTTTTTTCCAGACCGATTCGGTCGCGTATCCAACGCGATCTTTCGCAACGCGCCGCACGATCGAGCGAGCGTCCCGTTCTTCCGAACCAGCCAACAAAGCGACGAACTCCGTCTTCGAGAGCCCGCCGAAAATCGTTTCGATCAGCGGTTGCGCCACGCAATAGCTGCCGTCGGCCGCGACGAAATCGCCCCAGCTTTCCAGGCCGTGCGCTTCCGGCAATACCCACGTAGCGTCCGCCGACGTTTCGTTCGCGTAATAGCCGAAGCAAATGCGACGCTTCGCTTTTTTCAACGCAGTCGCAAACGGGACGTTCGCCGGCGCGTCGTAGCTGGGGTTGCCGCCGATGACGACCAGCGTATCGACCGCGCCCCCGTCAAGCTGCTTCGTCAACTCTTCGATCGTACCGACCTCGCCCGAGGTCGGCAGACCGGCGTCGATCAATTCGACCGTTTCGCCGATGGCGCCAATTTGCTGATTCAGCTTCCAAACCGCGGCTTGCACCTCCGGCGACTGCCGCGGCCCCACCGCAATCACCGCTTTGCCGGGATGCGACTTCAGGTCTTCGACCAGCGCGGCCATAAATTTTTCTAGGCGATCGGCGTCTTCGCTCGGCTCGGCCGCTTCGCCGCCCGACAAGCGGGCCTGCAAATCGGCCGCAAAGCTGCCGATCCGGGTCGCCGGAACGGCAATCCGGTGATCTGCGGCCAGGCCGGTCGACGTAAACTGGCTTTCGACGACGTAAAGGCGATTCATATCGCCTTCTTCCGGGGCGCGACGCATCGCGAACTCACGTGAGTTGCGTTGCCCGGTCGGATGCATGCCGAAAAAGTCTTCGTCGAGCACGACGATCACGTCCGCCTTCTCAAGATGGTACTTCGGCGTAACGGCTTGGCCGAAAGCGGCCTGAAGGCCGGCCGTCTCGTTGGCTCGCGTGATCGAGTCGTATTGATAAATCTTGGCTTGCGGAAATCGCTGGCGAAGCTGTTTGAGCGAGTCTTGATAGCCAGGCGAAGCGGAACTTTGCGTCAGTACGGCCAGTTTGCCCCCTGCGCCCAACTCCTCGGCGGCCGACTTCCAGCTGATCTCGAACTCGTCCCACGAGCGATCAAACTGCTCTTCGCCTACCTTTTCGGTGATGCCGCGCAGCCGATCCGGGTCGTAAACCTCAAGCACGCTCGCTTGAACGTATTGATCCGAGCCGTGCCCTTCCGGGTGCTGGGCGTTACCGTCCACTTTAATCGGCCGACCGTCGTAGCTGGTCACCACGACCGGTCGTACGGAACCGGCGATCTCCAGGGTGCTGGCAAACTTTTCGGTTTTGCCGGGCACTCGATTTTCAGGCCGAACGGCGAACGGGGCGATCGTCTCTTCCGGATAGCGACAACCGGCGACGCCGGCGCCTAGCGAAAGCGATGCGCCCATCAGCTGCATCCAGCGACGACGCGATACCCCTTCAGGAAACTCCGAGGCGGCGACCGGAAATTCACGGTGCAGAAACTGCTCGAACTCGGGCGTGTTTTCGAGCTCGTCGAGGCTGCGCCAATAGTTAGTTTGCGAGTCGGACTTCATCGATGACACGTCGAACAGTTCGTGGAAGGATTAATGCCGTTTTCTTTGCGAATCTCAGCGCCCAACAGCGCCGCCGCATGCGGATCGGTTTCGGAGCCGGGCGCTTGCCAAGCTAAGTTCGTCACTTCGTCTTGAGGACGAATATGGGGATCCGGGTTGCGATGGCAATCTAAACAGAACGCCATCGAGAGCGGCTCGACCTGGGTGACGACGTCCATCGTGTCGACTCGACCGTGACAGCTGACGCAGGAAACCCCGCGAGTCACGTGAGCGCTGTGATCGAAGTAAACGAAATCGGGCAAATCATGAACGCGTTGCCAATCGACCGATTCGCCGGTCGCCAAGCTTTCATGAACCGGTTCGAGATTCGGGCTGCTGGCCAATACGGCCGCGTATTTCGACGAGCCGTCGGCGCCGGCCGGGCTGTGGCAGTTGCCGCAAGTCGCCGTCGGCGGAACTGCCGCCTGGGCCGCTTCGTCAACCGTGTTGTGGCAATAGCGGCAATCCATCTTTAACTTGCCGGCGTGCAACCGATGGCTGAACGGCACCGGCTGAATCGGCGCGTGGCCGACGCTGATGGTTTCTGGCGCCGTCGCAAAGACGAAAACTACGCCGCTATACACGGCCAGCGCAACAAAGCCCGCGCCGGCAAGCGGTACCAGACGATTAACCCAACGTGGAAACAGGAAGCGGTCCATGACTGCGATTCGTCCTGTGGACGTTTGTCTTCACCAAGCATGACGAGAGAAAATCTCACCGACGAGACTCCTCGCTGCGTCAAAACCTCAAACGACGCATTGGCCAAATAATGACCATTGAACGCCGTTTGACCTTGCTCTTTGGCGGCCTATTGACCGCGTAAGAGCCTAGAATACTACCGAATACAAACGCTCGTCAGTAACGCGTCAAAGAGTCGCACTACTTTGGGGGGCCTGCGTATTCCCCGCCAAAATTCGCGATAGCTAGGGCGCTAACTTTTTGAGTTTGCGCTGCAGAGTGCGCCGCGGGATGCCGAGCAGACGAGCCGCTTCGGAAAGATTTCCACCACAATCGTCTAGCACGCGATGGATATGTTCCCATTCCGCTTCCGCCAAAGACTGCGGTTGATAGTCAATTTGATTCGCCGACGGGTCCTCCGGCGGCTTTTGATCAAACGCCGCCAAAATCTCGTCCGCATCCGCCGGTTTCGTGACGTAATTGACTGCGCCAAGCCGTATCGCCTCGACCGCGTTCGAGATGCTCCCGTACCCGGTCAACAAGACGGCCTTCGTTTCTGGAGAGATCTGTCGCAGATCGCGCAGCAGCTCTAATCCCGATTTGCCCGGCATTTTAAGATCCAATACGGCGCGCTCGGGCTGCGCTTCTTCCGCCTGGCTGATCGCTTCTTCATAATTCGCCGCCGCGTAAACGTCGTAGCCGCGAGCCGAAAATG
>JBITAD010000016.1:0-5112 GCA_044439945.1 Blastopirellula sp. JB062 | reverse complement strand
ATCTTCGGTTTCGCTGACCAACTCGGTCATTCGCGGCGAAACCGACGTCGTCCATCTCGACCAAGCTTCGCAATTCAAGCTGGACTGGCAAAACGGTCTATTAGCGATCTCAGGCGTGCTGATCGAGGCGCAAGGATCGACGAAAACGTCGACCGAGTTAATGGACGTCCGCCTGACCCGAGTCACCGCCGACGCATCGAAAGGGCTGTTTCGGCTCGAAAGTTCGGCCGAATTTCCTGAACAGCGAGATTTAGAAGCGACGCTGACCGACTGCATCGTTCGCTGGTCGCCGACCGAAGCGATGTTGTTGCAACACGATCGAGCTCCCAGCGCCAAGCTAAGCGATCTAAACGCAGTTCGCTTCAAAGGGGACGGCAATTTTTACGATTTGACCAGCGGACTACGACAAATCTTCTGGGAAAAGAAAACCCGTCTGGAGATCGAAGCGTTGCACGCCGAAAAGTGGAACACGACGGTCGAAGGAGATCGTTTCGGCAAACGCGATCCGGTCGCATGGGCGCGACCGTTGAACAAATTGCCCCCCTACTCGCAACGCCAAACCAGCGATTATCGCTTGAACGCCGAAGCCGAAGGAAACTACGCCTACGACAAAAAAGCAGGCGCCGAAATCGCCGGGGCCGACTTCGCCAATCTGCCGAGCTTCGTCGCCAAGCCGACCGAGACGACCGGGGGCGACGCTTCGGCCGAAGAACTTCCTTAATTTTATTCGTAACGACTTGTGACCTCGCCGCAAGCAGCGCTAGAATACGCTTCTCACACTCCCGAACGCCGTTAATCGAAAGAACGTATGCGCTCGCTTTTCTACTGCTTTCTGACCTTCTCGCTACTTGGATGCGGCGGGCCTTCTTTGCCGAACAACATCTTGATCTACGGCCGAGGCGACGACGCTGACCGGCTGGATCCCATCCACACGGATATCGGCGAATCGGTCAAGGTGATGTGCAACATCTACGATACGCTCGTCACCTACGACGACGAAACGCTCGATCTCGTGCCGAGCCTGGCCGAATCATGGGAAGCGAGCGAAGATGGCCTGGAATGGACTTTTCATTTACGCCAAGGCGTCAAGTTCCATGACGCAACGCCGTTTGACGCCGACGCCGTTCAGTTTTCGTTCGAACGTTTGCTCGATCCGCAACACCCGTACGTCTTCGACCAAGTCATTCCGTACGTGCAAAGCTATGAGCCGATCGAGTCGGTGACGGCGGTCGATCCGCTGACCGTCAAGTTCCGTTTGAAACGTCCCACCGCGACGTTTTTAAAAACGTTAGCCATGTTTCCGAGCAGCATCGTCAGCCCGACCGCTTTGAAAAAATATGAAGGCGATTTCTGGAAACATCCCGTCGGCACCGGGCCTTTTCAATTCGACTCGTGGAACGTGAACCAACAATTAACTCTGCTCGCTTTTGACGACCATTGGCGAGGGCGCCCCGAGATCGACGGAGTCATCTTTTTGCCGGTCGGCGAAAGCGCGGTGCGAGTCAAACAACTGTTGCGCGGCGAAATTGATATCGCCGACAATTTGCCGCCGGCCGAAATCGACGCGCTAGCCGAGAATCCCCAAGTCGTCATTCAAGAAAAGCCGGGGATGAATACCGCCTATATGACGATCAACAACGACAAAGCGCCGCTCGACGATCGACGGATTCGCGAGGCGATTTGGCATGCGATTGATCGCGACCAACTGATCAAGTCCGCTTACTCCGGACATGCCGAAAAAGCGGTTACGTTGGTCCCGCCCACTTTGTGGGGCAACGCCGGCGACTTGCCCGATCGTCCCTATGATCCGGCCGAATCCAAACGTCTGCTGGCCGAAGCGGCGGCCGACGGCGTGCCGATGCCGATTCGTTTGCAGTTGTTTGTGATGACCGATCCTCGTCCTTATATGCAACAACCGCGACAAACGGCGATCTTCATTAAGGACTCGCTCGCCCAAGTCGGCATCGAGACCGAAATCGTCACCAACCCCAACGCCCAACATTTCCGCCGCATGACTCGCGGCGAACATCAATTAGGACTAGTCGGGTGGACCGCCGATATTCCTGACCCTGACAACTTTCTCTACACGTTGCTCGATCTCGACAATATCAATGACGCAGGCGGCAATAACATGAGCCGCTATCGCAGTCAAAAAGTGCATGACCTGTTGGCCCAAGCGAAAACCGAAATGGATCAAGAGAAACGATCCGACCTCTACCGCGAGGCGCAAGAGCAAATCTTCGCCGATGCCCCGCTGGTTCCGCTGGTACATACTTCGGTACGCAGCGTTCAAAGCGACGCGGTCTCAGGCTATTTGCTGCACCCCTCGTCGCTGACGCGTTTGCGACATACCAAGCTAAATAAGTAGACGCAGAAACGAGGTCGTCGTGGGGAGATTTTTACTCGTTCGCGTCTTACAGTCGCTGGCGACCGTCGCGGTCGCCGTGGTGCTGATCTTCGTCTCGATCCGCATCTTACCAGGCAATCCGGCGTTGGCGCGATTCGGCCAACATGGCGTACCGCAGCGCGTTCAAGCCGAGATGGCGCACCAAGGTTGGGATCGTCCCATCTGGGTTCAATTAATCGATCTGCCCGGCGAACTATTGCGCGGCGATCTAGGCGTCTCGTTCTTTCATGGCGAAGCGGTCGCCGATCGTTTGCTAGAAACGATTCCCGCGACGCTGGAACTGACGGTCGCCGCCATGTTTTTAGCCGTTCCCTTGGGGATCGGCGCCGGGGTCGCGTCCGCCTTATGGCGCGGCAGTTGGCCCGATTATGCGGCCATGACGGTGGCGCTGATCGGGGTCAGCGTGCCAGTCTTTTTCTTGGGCATCTGCTTGATTACGATCTTTATCGGCATGCCGACCAGCGGTCGCGTTTCTCCGACGATGATCTCGCAATTTCAAACCAATTTTTATCTGTGCGAATCGCTGCTAACCGGCAAATTCGCTCTGGCGATGAACGCCTTGCGGCATCTGTTGCTGCCGGCAGTCGCATTGGGCACGATACCCGCGGCGGTGATTTCGCGGATCACCCGCAGCAGCATGCTCGAAGTCTTATCGTCCGACTATTTGCGAACCGCGAAAGCCAAAGGGGCGTCGCTATGGCGCATCGTCTGGCGACACGCCATGCCGAACGCTTCCGTACCGATCGTCAATATCGCAGGCTTTCAAGTCGGCATGCTGTTATCAGGCGCCGTGCTGACGGAAAAAGTCTTTAACTGGCCCGGCTTAGGCCGATATCTCGTAACCGCCGTTCAAGAGCAAGACTACGCCGTCGTCCAAGGAGGCGCGTTGGTGATTGCGGCGATGTTCGTCACCGCCAATCTCTTGCTCGACTTGGCGTATTTGTGGCTTGATCCTCGAATTCGATCCGAGGCGTAACGATGGACCGAGCTTGGAAACGTTTTTCCGCCAATCGCGGCGCCATTTTTGGAGGCGTCGTCGTTTTATTCGCTTGTCTGATCGCGCTGACCGCCGACGTGATTGCGCCTTACCCGATTGACCAGAGGTCCGAAAAATTAGCGCCCCCCAGCCAACAGCATTGGCTTGGAACCGATACCAACGAAAAAGACGTGCTGACTTGGGTCATTTACGGCTCGCGACTTTCGTTGACCGCCGGCGGATTGTCGATCGTGCTGGCAATTTTTATCGGCGTTCCGCTAGGCGCGGCGGCCGGGTACTTTCCGGGCGCGGTCGATCAAGCCATTATGCGATCGATCGACGTCGTGCTGGCGTTTCCGGCGATTTTGATTGCGCTGCTGGTGATGGCGGCGCTGGCGCCAGGCTGGCCGGCCGTGATCGTCGCCGTTGGACTTATTAATATTCCGATTTTCGCTCGGCAAATTCGCGCAACGACGTTGACCTTGCGATCGCACGAATATGTCACCGCCGCCGTCGCGGCAGGCGCTACGACGCGTCATATCTTCATTTGGACGCTCCTGCCGGGTTTGGTCGGGCCGCTGGTGGTGCTGGCGACCCTCGGGCTGGGCAGCGCCATTTTAGAAGTTGCCGGGCTTTCTTTTTTAGGAATTAGCGGCGATCCGACGACTCCCGAATGGGGGGGCATGCTGGCGGAAGCGAAAAACGACCTTTCTACCAGCGTTTGGCCGGCCATCGCGCCCGGTTTCGCAATTTCTCTCACCATTTTGGGCTTTAATTTGCTAGGCGACGGGCTCCGCGACGCGCTCGACCCACGATTGGAGGGTTCGCGGTAGTCTTTGCACGAAAAAATCGTCCACGAAACCATTTGCATCGTAAACTATGGGGATTAACTTGGTGAGAACGGCGCTTGGAGTAGCTTGACACGGAAATTGCGGATGGCTTAACTAGAGTAGCGACGGCATTTCCACACGCGCCCTCCCTGCCCTAATCCCACCTAAAAGACCGTTTGCCGTACAACCTGGAGCTGCTAGGCAGGTCTCGCGTAAACCCTTGGAGGAAAAAGGATGAAGAAAGTTCTGTTTTGTCTGATTCTAGGCGCAGTGGCCGCCGTCGTGACCGCTGATCAAGCGTTTGCGATCAAACCGTTCATGGACGTCTTTGTTGAAAAATACAACGTCAAAGAACCGAAGTCAGACGCTGACAAATCGCTGGCCGCCGCCGTTGCCGAAGTGAAGTGCAACTTGTGCCACGAAGGCAAGTCGAAGAAAAACCGCAACGCTTACGGCGAAGCGCTCGACAAATTGCTCGATAAGGCCGAAATCGTCGCCATGCTGAAAGAAGACAAAGACAAAGGCAAAGAAACCATTCTCGCCGCCGTCGTCAAAGTGGAAGGCGAAAAGTCTCCCTCGGGCGAAACCTACGGCGAATTGATCAAAGCGGGCAAATTGCCTTCTCCGACTGAGTAAGCTCCGCTCTCGACCAGCCGGAACTCAACGCATAAAACCCGAAAAGACCGTGGCGAAACCACGGTCTTTTTTTATAGTCTGCGGCCAAGCGTCCGCGTTACCCGGCGTTTTCTACGGCGATGTCGACTTGGGCCACAAGCGATTCACCCGGCGGCAAGACGCACAGGCCCGCCTCTTTGCCTTGGGCCGCCACCTGAAACGCGTCAGGTATCATCGTGTACGGTTCGATGCAAAATGCCTCGCGATGGGGCGGGTTATAAAGC
>JBITAD010000015.1:0-5116 GCA_044439945.1 Blastopirellula sp. JB062 | reverse complement strand
GCCTCGCTCCGTGGAGCGATGGAGGTGTTGGCGCAATTCTCTGCGGCAGCAAGGGTTACGTTTGATCGTGGTCAAGCTCGTCGGCTCTTGCACGAAGCGGAACGCGCGATTCCCGGCGCCGATCCCTCCACGTGGGGGAGGCGACTGGTGGAGGTCGGAGAGAGCATCAATCTGAAAGTTCGGACCCTCGATGCAAGCGTCGACCGGATTTTAGCGTTCGTTAAAGACGGAACCCCGGTCGCTCTCGGGTTAGACGACGAGTCAGGCGAAGTTCTGTGGCACGTTCTGATCGAGATGAAGGGGAGCAAGGTCCTCATTTTTGATTCGGAGTCGGCAAGCAAGCATTGGGTGTCGCTTGCGGCGGCGAAGAAAAAGCTTGGAGCGTCGGGGCAAGCGGCGAAAAGCCGTTGGATCGTCGGGCAGC
This sequence comes from Blastopirellula sp. JB062, assembly GCA_044439945.1. Lineage (GTDB taxonomy): Bacteria > Planctomycetota > Planctomycetia > Pirellulales > Pirellulaceae > Blastopirellula. The sequence goes on along the minus strand of JBITAD010000015.1, from coordinate 4,692 downwards.
CGGCTTTAGGGTGCCAATCGTCGGGCAGGTCGACGTCGGTCCCTTCGTCGCAAGGAAAGTTGAGCCCATTTGCGCGGTTGCTCTCGCTCTTTATGATCGAGCGGCGAGATCTCTGGATCTTGTTGATCTTCTCGGCGATCGTCGGCGTGCTCGCGCTGGCGACCCCGGTCGCTGTCGAGGTGTTGGTCAATACGGTCGCGTTCGGGCGCTATCTGCAGCCGGTCATCGTGATCGCGCTGCTGCTGTTTACCTTTTTGGGGTTTGCGGCGGCGATGCGCGCGTTGATTATCTTCGTCGCCGAAGTCTTGCAGCGACGCATCTTTATTCGCGTGGTCGAAGATCTGGCGTATCGCTTGCCCAGGGTGCAGCAGCACGAGTTCGATTCTCGGCATGGTCCGGCGTTGACCAACCGTTTTTTCGACGTGGTCACGGTTCAAAAAGCGATGTCGACCTTGCTGTTAGACGGGGTCGCGATCGCCCTGCAAACGCTGATCGGGATGGCCGTGATCGCCTTTTATCACCCCTTTTTTCTGGGCTACGACATCATCTTGTTGATGTTGATTATTTTGGCGGTCTTCGGTCTCGGCAGCGGCGCCATCAGTTCGGCGATCAAAGAGTCGAAAATGAAATATGCCGTCGCAGAGTGGTTGCAAGAGCTGGCGCGGCATACGACCGCGTTTAAAATGAGCGGCGGGCAAGCCTACGCCCTCGAACGAGCCGACGATCTCGCCGTGCATTGGCTCGAAGCGCGACGCAAGCACTTTCGAATCGTCTTGCGTCAGATTTTATTCGTTTTGGGATTGCAAGCCATAGCGGGGACGGCGCTGCTCGGCTTAGGGGGGTGGTTGGTGATCTCGGGCGAAATGACGCTGGGGCAGTTGGTCGCGGCGGAATTGATCGTGATGACGATCCTGCGCTCGTTCGCCAAGTTCGGAAAGCATTTAGAAAACTTCTACGATCTGCTCGCATCGATCGACAAGCTAGGCGAGTTGTTCGATTTGAGCATCGAGCAGCATGATCGGCTGTTTCATCTGCGCGAAGGAGAGCCGGCCCACATGCGCTTGCGCAGCGTTTCGCTCGCAAATCAGCAACGGCCGATCTTCTCGGACCTCAGCATTGCGATCGAAGCGGGCGTATCGACCGGGGTTTACGGCGATTCGGGCGTCGGAAAGTCGACTTTTCTCAGTCTGCTGTGCGGCTTGCGCGAGCCGAGCAAAGGGGGCGTCGAACTCGACGACATCGATATCCGGGAGTTGCGTCCCGATTCGCTGCGCGAGCATATCTCGCTTGCAGGCGAGATCGAAATCTTCCATGGCACGATTCACGAAAACATTCATCTCAATCGGACTCATATCAACGCCAAGGATGTGCGCGACGCCCTGGCGACGGTTGAATTGTTAGACGAATTTCAAGAATTGCCGGATGGTTTGAACACCATGGTTCAAACCCACGGCCATCGTCTCTCGCGGAGCCAAGCGGCTCGTTTGATGTTGGCCCGAGCGATAGTCGGTCGTCCGCGAATGTTGCTGTTGGATGGGGTGTTAGACGGTCTTTCGGTCGAATTGGCGGATCGGTTGCTAGCACGCTTGCAGGAAGAAAAGAACTGGACGCTCGTCGTGGCGACTTCCAGCAAGCGGCTTGCCGAGCAGTGCGAGCACTTGATTACCCTGCGATCGGCTGGCGTCACCAAGATTACCCAAGTAAATGCGCAGTAAAACCAATCGTCTCTAAAGGCAGGAACCGGCGAATTTCGATGAACAAACTAGGTTTGACGAATATGCAGGTCTCAACGCAAACGCGCGACGACAGCTTGCCGGCATTGAAGCTCGTTCAATCGTCGCGATGGGTGTGGCGATTGGCCAATGCGATGTTGGTCATGCTGTTGCTGAGCATAGTGGGCATGATTTTCGTGCCGTGGCAGCAATCGGCGCGCGGCACGGGGCAGGTCGTCGCCTACTCGCCGCAAGAGCGCCAGCAAGTGGTGACGGCGCCGACCAAAGGAATCGTCTCGCAAATTTCGCCGGGGCTGCGCGAAGGGTCTCGCGTGAGAAAGGGAGATTTGATTCTCGAAATGGAACCGGGAGCGGCCGACTTGGTCGCTCAGTTGGAAGGTTCGTTGCGCGATATCGACGCCAAGATCACGACCGCGGAAACGAAGGGGGAAGTCTACGGCCGGAACGTCGTCGACTATGCCGAAGCGAAAAACGCGGCCGTTTCCGCCGCCGATCAATTGATCGAAGCGGCGAAAGCGAAGTGGGACGCCAAACGGAAACTTGTCGATGGATACGAAGCGAAAAAACTACAGGCGCAGCTCAATTTAGATCGACAAAAGAAGTTGTTCGACAAAGGATTGCAGTCGGAAAAAGAACTGGAAAAGTTGAAGAAAGATCTTGATGTCGCCCAGGCCGATTGGTTGTCGGCCAAGTTAGACGTCGAGGCCGCTTTGGGCGAGTTGGAAGCGAAAAAGAAAGAGCGGATTCAAAAAGAACGCGAAGCGCAGACCAAGGTCGATTACGCCAAAGCGATGCAGCAAGAAGCGTTAGGCCAGGTTGCGACCGCAAACAAAGAGCGGCGAGACGTCAGCATCAAGCTTTCCGAACTGCAGCGTTTAAAAATTCGAGCCCCGCGCGACGGCGCCTTGTACCGAGTGCAGGTCTTCGAGCAGGGGCAAATGTTAAAGGAAGGGGATCCCTTGTTCACGATCGTCCCGGAGACCAGTCAACGGGCGGTCGAACTATGGGTTTCGGGCAACGACGTTCCCTTGGTTCATGCGGCCGACCACGTGCGGTTGCAATTCGAGGGTTGGCCGGCGGTTCAATTCGCCGGGTGGCCTTCGGTCGCCGTCGGCACGTTTGGCGGAGTCGTGGCGAGCGTCGACGCCACGGATGACGGGATGGGAAATTTTCGCGTGTTGGTCGTGCCGGACGAAACAGAGAGTAACGCCTGGCCGTCGGATCGATATTTAAGACAAGGCGTTCAAGCCAACGGCTGGGTAATGCTGAATCAGGTTCCTTTGGGCTACGAGATATGGCGACAACTAAACGGATTTCCGCCCACGGTCGCCGACCGCAAAAAGGACCCAGGCAAAGACCCCGCAAAGCCGAAGATCAAGTTGCCCAAGTAGGTCTCGCCGAAGCGGCGCTGTTCTCGGCGCTGGCTACGGCGGTCTTGTGCGTCGGTTGTCGGTCGTCGTCGCCTAGCCCGCCGCCGTTCGCCGAACGCGCCTCGGTCGCGCAAGCGGAAACCGTGCAAACGCCGGCGGTAGCGACGCCGCCGAACCAGGCGATCGCCCAGGGGCGAGATGCGGACGATCGGCGCATGCCGAAAGATCTGCAAACCGTCGCGTTTGAAGAAGAGTTGCAGGCGCCGCAAGCAGCGCCCCCAGGGCTGGAAGCGGCGCCGTTGGAAGAGATTCAGCCGGAGCCGCTAGGCGTGCAAGACGTGCTGACGGCGGTGCGATCCTCTTATCCGCTGCTTGCCAGCGCGTATCTGAATCGAGACGTCGCCGCCGGCGAAAACATCTCGGCCTGGGGCGATTTCGATCTCAAGCTGAAGGCCTCGTCCATCTCGCGGCCGGAAGGCTTTTATCAGACGTATCGGCAAGCGGTTTCGGTCGAGCAACCGCTTTATTCCGGCGGTTATCTCTATGGGGGATATCGCTTGGGAGAAGGAAACTTTCCGCCTTGGTACGGGGGACGGCAAACCAATGGGGGCGGCGAGTTCGCCGCTGGGGTCGGCATTCCGCTTCTGAAAGATCGTGCGATCGACAAACGCCGAGCCGAACTTTACAAGGCGCAGCTTGAACGCAACCGGGTCGAGCCGGAGATTCTGGCGGATTTGATCGAATTTTCGCGCGTGGCGACGATCTATTATTGGGACTGGGTTGCGGCCGGACAGGCGCGAGAAGCGCAAAAGGGGTTGTTAGAGCTGGCGGAAGAACGCGTCCAAAATATTCAGATGCGGATCGAGTTGGGCGATCTGAAAGCGATTACGCGGATTAATAACGAACAGTTGATCGCGCTGCGCGAAACGAAGTTGATTGAATCGGAGCGTAAGCTGCAAAGCGCCGCCATTAAGCTGTCGCTCTTCTTTCGAGATCCGGCGGGCGAGCCGTTATTGCCGCACGAGTCGCTGTTGCCTAGCTTCTTTCCGGCGGCACGCATGCTGACCGAAGAAGAGTTTGCGGGCGCGCCGGACGCGGCCATTGCGGCGTCGCCGTTGCTTGCGGAGATGGATTGGAAAATTCGCCAGACGCAGATTGACCTGGATCAAGCCGAGAACTCGCTGTTGCCCAAGCTGGACGCGCAGCTTTACGCTTCGAAGGATATCGGCGATCCCACGAGCGAGAAGGGGGACAAGACGCCGTTTGAGTTAGAGTTGGGGCTCTTCGGCGAGGTGCCGCTGCAGCGTCGACAAGCGTTTGGTAAGGTCAGCTCGACGCAGGCCAAACTGCAGCAGCTTTCGGTCAAACGCCGCTTTACGGCCGAAAAGACGGTGGCGGCCGTTCAAGACGCCGTCTCGGCGTTGTTGAACGCCAGAGAGCGGATTCATCGAGCCGAACAAAACGTGCGTCTTGCCGACGAAGCGATGCGATTGGCCGAAATTCAGTTCAACGAAGGAGACATCGACATCGTCGAACTGAATATCTATGAGCAGGCGACCACCGACGCGCGTTTGATCGACATTTCGGCC
>JBITAD010000014.1:0-5119 GCA_044439945.1 Blastopirellula sp. JB062 | reverse complement strand
TCTCTGGGCAGCCAGCGAGCTGGACCTTATCAACTGCCGAACGCGTTGCGTGCGTGCGTGCGGGCGGGGCGGATAGGCGGCCCGTTAAGAAAGCCGATTGCGGCGCAAAAAAAACGGGCGATCACCGGATCGCCCTGTTTTGACGTAAGTGTTCGCTGAGAAACAGCTTAAAAGTAGCGGCGGAGGGATTCGAACCCCCGACACGCGGATTATGATTCCGCTGCTCTAACCGACTGAGCTACGCCGCCAGAAGATGGTTAAATCTAAGCGTCGACTGTATCTAGGTCAAGGAGGGCTAAGGTCGCGCGAAGGTTCTGTCTATTTTTTGGGGTAGGATTGAGCGAGATTTGACTTTTTCAACCTGAGAGCCTGTTTTTCAAACCTCATTTCGGCTTCGATTTCCAGATTGCCGCGACCTGCTTCGAACTGCTGGCATTTCGCCAAAATCAGGAAATCTGGGCACGAAATCGGTTGAGAAACCGGCTCTAGGAACGCCTCGATTGCGACGGGAGCGGAACATTGGCGACAGCGAGACGATCGGCGAGTTTTTTCCTCTTTTTCTTGGCGCTAGCGGTCTGTTCGGACGTTTTCGGCGCCAAGGGGGTCTTCGAGCTGCAGGTGGTCGACGCCGAGACGAAAGCCCCCTTGAGCGCGCGGATGCATTTGACCAATCCGCGCGGCAATCGGCAGCGAGTGCGGGGCGTTCCCAATTTGGACGATCATTTTTCGTTTACGGGCGAGTTGCGGTTAGAACTCGCTCCGGGGCGGTATCAGTTTGAGCTGGAAACGGGGCCTGAATACCGGACTCGGTCTGGTTATTTTGAGCTGAAAAGCGGCGACGAAGATAACAACGTGCTAGAGATGAGCCGCTTTGTCGATATGGCGGCCGACGGCTGGTGGGCGGGCGATTTGTTCGTCGAGCGAGAAGAGCGAGATTTGGAGACGCTGATGCTGGCCGAAGGTTTGCACGTTGCGGTCAATCATGCCTGGAATAATCGGCAAAATGCGTACGAGGGGAAACCGGTCGAAGACCCGCTAGCGACGTTCGGAACCGATCGCGCCTGGTGGCGCCTGGGCGGGCGAGACGAAAGGGGAGGGGGGCGGATGATTTTCGCCAATCTCGACGCCCCGCTCGCTGTGCAACAGGCCAAACCGGAGTATCCGCCGACGTTGAGCTACGCCGCCGAGATCAAAAACAATCGGCTTGGGCATCAAGCGATCGACGCGACGGCGTGGGACTTGCCGTTGTGGGTAGCGCACGGTGCGGTCGATTCGGTGGTGATCGCCGGCCCCGAACTGTTGCGAAAGGGCCGTGCGGCCAAACCGGCGCCAGGTTCGCGACCGGCGGATCGGCTGCTGTACCCCGGCGCGCAAGGCGAAGCGCGTTGGGCGCAGCATATTTATTTTCACCTGTTAAATTGCGGATTGCGCATTCCTCCTTCGGCGGCGAGCGGATCGGGCGCGACCGACAATCCGCCTGGCTACAATCGGGTTTACGTCCATTTAGACGAAGAGTTTTCGTACGAAGCCTGGTGGCGCGAGCTGGCTGCCGGCCGAGTGATGGTGACCAACGGCCCGATGATTCGGCCGCTGGTCGAAGGACGCATGCCGGGCGACGTTTTTACGGCCGAAGCGGGGCAATCGTTAGAGATTGAAATTGCGCTGAACTTGGGAACCCGCGACAAGATCGCCTATCTCGAAGTGATCAAAAACGGTCAGGTCGAGCATGAAGTGCGGCTTGACGAATATGCCAAAAACGAGGGACGTTTGCCGAAGATTCAGTTTGAGCGAAGCGGCTGGTTTTTGGTCCGTGCGGTCGCCGAAGTGCCCGAGACGTATCGTTTCGCGATGACGGGGCCGTATTATGTGCAGATTGGCGATCAGCCGCGCATCAGCAAGGCGTCGGCCCAGTTTTTTTATGATTGGGTTTTTCAGCGTGCGGGGGCGATCGACTTGAAAGATGCGGGGCAACGCGACGAAATTCTCGAACTGCACCGGCAATCGCGCAATTATTGGCGAGATTTGTTCGAGCGGGCGAACGCTCCTTAACGACTTGCAAGGGGAGGACCTCTGCCGACCATTCTTCTGTATAATCGTAGTTTTCACCTCGAATAGCTGATTGCCTGTATGCTCGCGCCGGCCGATTGGCGAAAGCTTTATCCTTTCGCCTCCCACACGCTCGACCTCGACGGTCAGCGCTATCACTATGTAGACGAAGGAACGGGAAAGCCGCTGCTTTTCGTGCATGGCAACCCGACATGGTCATTTTATTGGCGAAACTTGATTCAAGCGTTTCAAGGCAGTCGACGCACGCTGGCGGTCGATCATATCGGCTGCGGACTGAGCGATAAGCCGCAAAATTACGAGTACTCGCTCGATCGTCATATCGATAATTTGACCCGTTTTCTCGAGCGTCTTGATTTGCGCGACGTGACGTTGGCGGTGCATGATTGGGGCGGCGCAATCGGGCTTGGCGCGGCCGTTCGTCAGCCGGAGCGATTTGAGCGGCTGATATTGTTTAACACCGGCGCCTTTCCGCCGCCGTACGTGCCGTGGCGCATATTCGCGTGTCGCACGCCGGTCTTAGGCAATGCGGCGATGCGGGGGCTGAACCTGTTTGCCCGCGCGGCGATTCGCATGGCGACCGAAAAGCCGGAGCGGATGACGCCGGAAGTGAAAGCGGGCTTGCTTGCGCCGTACGATAGCTGGGCGAATCGAGTGGCGATTTCGCGATTTGTGGGCGATATTCCGCTTTCGACCCGACACCCGACTTATGCGACCCTATCGCAGATCGAACGCCAGTTGCCCGAGTTGGGCGCCAAGCCGATACAACTGATTTGGGGCTCGCGAGACTGGTGTTTTACGTTGGAATGTTTAAAGCGTTTTCAATCGTATTGGCCTCAGGCCGAATCGCACGCGTTTGAAGACGCCGGGCATTATGTGGTGGAAGACGCGCACGAACGGATCGTGCCGCTGGTCCAATCATTTATTGAGCGAACGTCGACATGAGCGAAAGTCAGCAATCCGACCGACGTTGGACGGAACTGACGCTCGGCCAAATGGCGACGCTCGCTTGCCTGCTTGAAGTGAACGCGCCGAAACCGGGCAACGTGCATCGAGGCGCCGATTTCGCCGATCTCGGTTTGAACGATTTTGCGGCGAGCGCCGTCGCGATCGGCCCGGCGTTTGACAGCGCCGCTCGCAGCCGGATCGGCCGCACCGTGTTGGCGGCGATTCGCGCGACGCGCGGCGTGGTCGATACCAACACCAATTTGGGCTTGGTGCTGCTGTTGGCGCCCCTGGCCGCGGCGCCGGTAAAAGAATTGAACCCCAACGGCGTTGCGGCGCGGTTGGCCGACTTAAATCAAGATGACGCGGCCGACGTCTATCGAGCGATCGCCTTGGCAAACCCGGGCGGGCTGGGAAAGGTCGACTCGATGGATGCGTTTGGCGCGGCTCCGGCTGATCTGATGGCGGCGATGCAAGCCGCCGCCGATCGCGATTTGGTGGCGCAACAATACGTAAACGGATGCCGGCAGGTGTTTGACGCGGTCCAGTTGTTGACTGCGGCGGACCTGGAAGCGTTGCCGTTGCCAGAGCGGATCGTGCATGCTTACGTGCGGCAAATGGCGGCCTTTCCCGACAGTTTGATCGCGCGCAAGTGCGGCCTGCAGGTCGCCGAGAAAAGTGCGTTGTTGGCCCAACGCGCGCTAGACGCCGGCGCGCCCGACGACGAAGCCTATTTTGACGAGTTGCGTAATCTTGATTTCTGGCTCCGCTCCGACGGGAATCGCCGCAATCCGGGCACGTCGGCCGACATTATAGGAGCGGCGATTTTCGTCGCGCTGCGCCTGCACAAAATCGTACCGCCGTTTCGCCGCGCATCGTTCCCTTCGCCAGCGAGGCAGTCATGACCGAAAGTTATTGGGTACGGATTGCGAAAGACAATCTGGTTTTTAGCGCCGGGCATTTTATCACTTTCGCCGGCGGCGTTTGCGAACGCATTCATGGGCATAACTATCGAGTTGAAGCCGAAATTTTCGGGCCGCTCGACGAGAACTCGTACGTCGTCGATTTTATCGCGGCGCGAGACGCCTTGGCGCAAATTGTGGGCGAGCTTGATCATCGGATGCTGCTGCCGACCGAGCACCCGCAAATCTCGGTCACGGCGGACGATAAAGAAGTGACCGCAAGGTTCGAGGATCGTCGCTGGGTCTTTCCGCAGGCCGAATGCGTGTTGCTGCCGATGCCCAACACGACGACCGAACTGTTGGCCCGTTACGTCGGCCGCCGTTTGCTTGATCTGTTGGAGCAGCGTACGGGAACCCGCCCGCAACATTTGCGGATCGCCGTCGACGAAAATTATGGGCAGTGGGGAATTTGCGAGTTGCGCGGAGAATAACGGCTGGGGCGTCGCGATGCGCAAAATGCGTGCGAAACTCGCTTGACCAGGGGAGAACCGGACCTACGCTTGCCTGACGCGAATGACGCGCCAACGTACAGCTATCGCTCTCGTGCCACTTGAGATCCCCAACGCAGTTCGGCAGGATACCCGAGAAATGCAGGTCGAATACATCAACCCGTTCATCCGTTCGACGACGAACACTTTCGAAACGATGCTCGGGTGCCAGATCAAGCGGGGCTCGTTGGTACTTGCCCAAGACTACAAAGGCTCTTACGACGTATGCGGCGTCATTGGGCTTTCCGGACGAGCACAAGGGGTCGTGGTCGTCAATCTGTCGCAAAACGTCGCGATCCAAGCGGCCGCCGCAATGTTGATGATGGATCCGGCCGAGTTGACCGAACTGAACGAAGACGTCGTCGACGCGGTCGGCGAAATTGCAAACATGGTCGCCGGCGCCGCCAAGGCCGAACTCGAAGAATTCGAGCTTTCGATCAGCTTGCCGAACGTCGTCGTCGGCAGCCCGCCGGACATTCGTTTTCCGACGGAAGTCCATGCGATCGCTATTCCTTTCGAGTGCCCTTGGGGGCCGATGTCGCTCAAGGTCGGGTTCGCTCCGGTCAGCGCGGCGGTCTAGCTGGCGTCGCTAGCAGGGCGAAGCGGCAAAGTTTTCCTCATCGTTACGATTCTCCCCGACGATAAAAGAAATACGGCGTT
>JBITAD010000013.1:0-5126 GCA_044439945.1 Blastopirellula sp. JB062 | reverse complement strand
CTTTTTCGACCTGTTGTTGTTTCTTCGCAAGCTCTTGCTGCGCTTCTTCCAAATTGCGTTGTGCTTGTTCTTGCTGCTCTAGCGATGCGCTGGGATCGTCATTTTGAGCATGCTCCGCCCCCTTTCGCAGCTTTTCCGCCGAAGCTCGAACCGCGTCAGCCGCTTTTTCGGCTCGCAACCGCTCCAGCTTGCGGGCAAGCCGCTGAGCGTCGGCTTGAAGATTTCGCTCTTCGGCCGTCAAACGCTCTAATTGTCGGCGTCGCTCGCCGGCGTCGGGCGCGTTCGCCGCTTGTTTCAATTTGTCTTGCAAGCCTTTTTGCCGCTCGGTTAGCTCGCGCAGTTCCGTTTCCGCCTCTTTCAATTTTTCGGCAAGTTGCTTTAAGCGATGCTCGCGGCGATGATTCAAAATGTCGAGCATCTCGCTCAACTGCTGATCGACTTCTTTCTGCGACGCCGAGGCTTCGCCCAGTTGGTTACGTGCAAGTTGAGCGCCGGCTTCTCGCATTTGTTGCGAGATCGCTTCCTGGCGTTGCTGCTCGATGGCGTCGCTTAACGTTTCGGCCGCCGCCGGTTCGTCGGCGGCAAGTTGACGTTCCATTTCTCGCATGCGCGACTGTATGCGATCAAGTTGATTGGCCAGGTCGGCTTGATCTGCCGCAAGTCGCTTTCGTTCCGAACGCTCGGTCGGGTCGAGCGATTCGGCCGTTTTGCCGATCGTCGCAGCTTGTTCGGCTTCGGTTCGCTCTTGCAGGGTCTGTTGCCGTTCTCGCAAGCCGCGCAAATCGAGAGCGAATCGGCGGTAGGTGTCCCATTGCGAAAGTCCGGCGATCATCTCCTCTAAATTGCGCTGAGCGTCATGCTGCTTTTCGACTGCGTCGCTTAACTGAGCGCCGATCACGGCAGCCTGCTCGGCCTTTTCGTCAGAGGCCGAATTTTCGCTCAATTCGATTTCGCGTTTCGCTTTTTCCAAGGCGTTTTCGATATTGGCCAACTCGTCGTTCGCCATGTTCTGCAGTTGCGATTTGAGCGCGGCCAATTGATCTCTCGCGTCAATATCGTCGCTGTCGTTTCGCTCGAGTTCACGCTCGATCTTCTCTATCTGAGAAATAACGCCTCCCTGAGCTTCAGCCAGTTCGCGACGCACCCGACGCTGCCGCAATTCCGCATTTTGCAAACGCGAACGATCTTGCGGCCCGAGCGATTTTCGTTCGGAAGCGGCGATCTCGACGGCGGTCGCTTCGCTTCTCGCTTCGGCTTGCGCCTGAGCCGCTTCTCCTAGCTGAGTAATCAATCGCCGCTGCATGCCGATCACGCGTTCTTCAAACTGCTCAGGCGAGACGATCGTGATCCGCCGCGGCAAACTGACTCCTTCTTGCGGCTTACGATCGTAAGCGACCATGGTCGTTTCCAGCACATCGCCCGGCGCTAGCCCCTTTAACTGATCAAGCCGCCAGACGTGTGCGAGCGAAATCGGCGGCGGCGGGTTCGATCGGATCACGTCGAACGACGTCGCTCGCGGGGCGTCGGAATCGGCTACCCAAAGCTCGACTTCCGTCGCCCCTGCATCGGTCGCCCTTAGATTCATATAACGCAGCAAGGCCCGTTCTATCCCCAAATCGTCCGAACCTTCGGCTGAGATTTCAATCTTCGCCTGGGGAGTTACGTAGATGTTTTCTTCCGGTTGTCGCCATACCAACTCTGGCGGCTTGTCAGCGACCGCGCGAGCTTGGTAGCGATCGCGTTCGCTGCGCACCAAACCTTGATCGGTCTCAACTTCCAGCCAATAGACCCCTGACGACGCCAGCTTAAACGGATGTTGCGGGTCGCTACTGAACGAGAGGCGATCGTCGCTCACGAGCAACGGCGTGGCGTTGCGGCCTGACGCGTTCTCAAAGTAGAGGCGAGCTTGGGCTATCGGTCGATCGACTCGACCGTTTAATTCAATCTGCGATCCTTGCAGCGCCAATATCACACGCGGCGAAGCGACCTCTTTCCAGTCGGCGTACGGGGGCGCGGCGACAGTCACTTCGACTTCGCTAATCCGCGGCGGATCGACTGCGCGCAAGGTTCGCCACGGCATCGCGTTGTCGTCGCCGCCATAAGCACGATAGCGTAGATCGCCGGTAACGTTCGACAACGTCCGTTTCATCAACGCTTGGCCGAAATCAAACTCCATCGGCAACTGCTCAACACGATCTCCCCGCTCGACTTGCAAAGTGACCTCGGTCGGCAGTTGCCCGCCGCCGTCGATCACTGCTAATGAAACGCTTTCGCCGATCGCGACGCTGCTGGGCGGATCGACAAATTGCAATTGATGCACGCGCGGCCAGGGAGCGTCGAGCCAAGGCAAAGCCAGTCGAGTCGCCGCCGTTCGAGCATGTTGCGGCACGACGACGGAGAAAATCGCCGCGACTGCGAGCGCCGCAATGGCGACCAAGGCGGCGCGTTTATATAAGTCGCGATTGATCGCCGCATCCAGATCATAACTTTGCAGTTCCGCTTCGGTCTGGGCGACGAGATTACGCTGCAGCGCGACGGAACCAGTCGCCGAGTCACGCTCTAGAAACTCTAGCGAACTGGTCAGGCGATCGCGAAACTGCGGAAAAAACGTTTCAATCCGTTGCGCCGTCGCTAGCAGCGTCGGTTTCCACCTCCAAGCAGGTCGCAAACCGTAGATTGCAACCGCCAGACCCCCGCCCCAGGTCACGCAGGAAAAAAAGATGCGGGTTCCTAGCTCTTCGCTATGAACCAAATAATCGAGCAAAGCCGTACCGCCTAGCACGCCCAACAAAGCGGCGACGCACCCCAAGAACGCGCGCAGCCGGACCAACCGCATCGCGCGACTGCGGATTCGTTCGACGTGCTGAACGATTGGGTGCTTCATAACTCTAGTGCAGGTTGGTGAACTTTCGGTCTACTATAACGGCGGTTCGAGCGATACATCCAGTCAAAAACGATGCAGTCCGTCGTTACAGCATGCCTCCCCGTTTTCGCAACAACCATTCTCCAATAATAAGACCGACGAATAGGGTCGCTAGTTTCCAAGAATTCCAAACCGGAATCGGCGAAAGCGTTTCGATTCGCACTTGTCTGCCTTCCGGCAAGTCCTTTAATAATTGCGTCGCCTCGGCGAACGAATAAAATTTCCCGCCGGCCGCCGTCGCCGCCGTGCGCAGTTCGGCAAAATCGGCCGCCAAACGGGCCATTTCGCCTGCGGTCGCCTCGATGCGAAAACGGGTCGACGCTTGCTCGGGGGCGTCGGACATGACCGGTTCGGCGATCCAGGCACGATAGTCTCCTTCAGGCAAATCGCTGATCGCCGCTTCAAACGTATCGCGGCTTCCCGAAGTGCGTGCCAATGAAACGCGACGTTGCCGGCCGCCCGACTGCTCGACCATGACGGTCACCCCTTGGTCGCTGGTCGGCGCTTTGCGATCGTCAAAAAAGCGAACTCGCAGGCGAACCGCTTCTCCCCGTTCGTATTCGTTGCGACTGGCCGTCAATTCGGCTCCCCAAGCGCCGCCCAAGACCGTCGCCCGCGCCAAGTACCGTACGGTTTGCATCCAAAAGGGATCATGATAGCGCCATCGCCAAAGGTCGTCGCTCGCCAGAAACATCACCTTCCCGGCCCCCACAAACTGCTGCAACAACAAGGGAAGCGGCTCTCCTTGAGCGTCAAACCGATCGCGTGCGACTGCCAGCACTTGTGCCCCCGGCTTCGGCTTCGGCAACTCGGCCAACCAATAAAGTTGTTCGATCGAATTCCAGCGGCGCAACGTCTCGCTGGCGTCAGCGCCGACCTGCAATGGCGGCGAACTCAGCCCTAAACTCGTCAACTTGGTCGGAATCGCTTCGGTCAGCGGCGGCGCGGGCCGCTGCGAGACGTCAAGCTGAAACGGAAACAGCGAGGCGAATGGGGTTCCCCCATATTGCCACGGCAGGTATTGATCGCCGGCGACGAAGATCACCCCGCCCCCTTTTTCGACGACGAACTTCGCAAGCAGTTCTAAGTTATCGCGACTCAAAAAAGCTGGGTTGGCATCGCCGATCACGATCACGTCGTATTGAAACAGCTCTTCCTGACTTGCCGGAAACAGGCGTGAAGCGACCTCGTCTTGGTCGGCATATTCGAGATCGGCGTCTTGCAATATCGCCGTCAGATCAAAAGCGTTTTCCGGGCGCTCGCTTGTGCTCGCCGGTTTCAACTGACGTTCGAACAACGTTTTTAGATAACGATACTGAAACCGCGGCTGCGAATCGACCAGCAACACTTTGATCGCATCATCGCGAATCAATACCTGAGCGGTCGCTTCGCTATCGCTTAAATCGACTTCTTCCGCATCAGCTTCTACGGCGACGATAAAAGTTACGTCTCCTTTTTCGGTCGGGCGATATCGCAGTTCGACCTGACGAGTCATTTCATCGTTCGCGACGGCGATCGTTTTTTCTTCCAGAATCTGCGAGTCATCTTTTTTGCGGAGGGTCACTCGCGCATTTTTGCCCTCCATGCCGCTCGCGCGAAGTCGAAACTTAAAATCAAGGGGATCTCCGACGAACGCGGCGCGCTCGACGTCTAAGTCTTCTATTTGCAAATTCAATTGACGCTGGCGACTTCCCAGGCCGACGACGAATAACGGGGCGCCCCGACGCCGCGCTACGATCGCCGCATCTGAGATCGACTTGCCTTCGGTGGTGATGCCGTCGGTCAACAAAACGACCGCCGCCGTCGGTCTACCGCGCTGCTGCTGAAAGATCTCTGACAAGGCGTCGCCCAGCCGACTGCTTTGCCGTTTCGCCTGGGCAGAGGTCAACATCTCCGACCATTGCTTAACGTCGCCGCTCCAAGCTCGTCCGCTATCGCCGACAAAATACCCCTTTAGTCGATATCGGCTTTGCAACTGCGAGAGCCAGTCGTCGGCCAGCAAGAGCGTTCGGCCTTGATTCCAACGAGACGATTCGGAATAGCCGGCGGCCGTCACGCGCGCATCGACTTGCGAAGCCTCTTCGCCGCTTGCCGCATCAACATGCGACATGCTTTGCGAATCATCGACCGCAATAACCAGATCCGGCGTATCCGTGCGATAAGGACGCAGCGATAATCCGTACAACATGAACAGCACGACCGC
>JBITAD010000012.1:0-5136 GCA_044439945.1 Blastopirellula sp. JB062 | reverse complement strand
GTAGAACTGCCCGGCGAATTTTCGCTCCGCGGCGGCATTCTCGACGTCTTTGCGCCCGACTGGAATCAACCGGCGCGGATCGAACTGTTCGGGGACGAAATCGAATCGATTCGCGAATTTGAGATCGGCTCGCAGCGCAGTCTTCACTCGCTTGATCAAGCCGAAATTACCGTCTTACGTTACGGCAAAGGGCATACCGGACACTTTTCCGATTATTTACCGGCCGCGTCGGCTTGCGTATTGATCGAATTGGAACGGATGAAAGAGTCGGCCGAGCATTACCTGGATCGGCTCGAAAAAATTGACGACAAGTTCGGGCTGCAAGATACGCTTCAGAAATTACAGCCGTTCGGTTCGCTCAGCTTATCCAGCATCGCCAGCGGCCACCTCGACGCCAGCTTGACGCTCCACTTTGAATCGGTCGAACAGTTTAGCGGCGAGATCGATCGAGTACGCGGCGAGTTGGAAGCGTTAAGCAATGGTCAAGACGTCTTCATCATCTGCCAGACCGAGGCTGAAATCGATCGCCTTCGCGAAGTGTTTCAAGGGGGAGAGCTTGAAACAAGCGGGCGGCTTCGCTTCGCCTTGGGGCGCTTACCCTCAGGCTTTCGATATCGAGAAGAAAGCGTCGTCCTCGTCAGCGGCGACCAACTCTTTCATCGGGTACGACGGCAACGCCCAGCGACGCGCAAACTGGGCAAAGTCATCGACAGCTTTCTCGATCTGCGCAAGGGAGACCTGGTCGTCCACTTAGCGCATGGCATAGGACGCTATCGCGGGCTGAAAAAAATCGAGAAACAGCGCCAAGTTGAAGAACATCTCGAAATCGAATTTCACGGCGGCACCAAAGTCTACGTACCGGCCTCCAAAGTAGATTTAGTTCAAAAGTACGTCGGCGGGTCGAAATCACGTCCGCCGCTCGCCAAAATCGGCGGAGTCGCTTGGCAGAAACAAAAAAAGGCGGTTGAGCAAGCCGTCCATGACCTGGCCGGCGAACTATTAGAAGTGCAAGCCCAGCGCCGCAGCCGCCCTGGCATCGCTTTTTCGGCCGATACGCTCTGGCAGCGAGAGTTCGATCTTTCTTTTCCTTACGAAGAAACCGTCGACCAGTTGACGGCGATCGGCAACATCAAGTTCGACATGGAACAGCCTAGACCGATGGATCGCCTGCTGTGCGGCGACGTCGGCTTTGGCAAGACGGAAGTTGCGATGCGCGGCGCTTTTAAAGCGGTCGACAACGGTTATCAAGTTGCGATCTTGGTGCCGACGACGATCCTGGCTGAGCAACACTATAAAAGCTTTCGTCAACGGATGGCCGAGTTCCCGTTTACGATCGCGCGACTTAGTCGCTTCGCCAGCGCCGCCGAACAACGCGACGTGGTCAAGGGCTTAAAGGATGGAACGATCGATATCGTCGTCGGCACGCATCGCCTTGCGTCGAAAGACGTTCGCTTTCAAAACTTAGGGCTTGTGATAATCGATGAGGAGCAACGTTTCGGCGTCGAAATTAAAGAACGTCTGAAGCAATTGCGCACGACGGTCGACGTACTAACGATGACCGCGACGCCGATCCCCCGCACTCTGCACATGTCGCTAGTCGGCGTGCGCGATATTTCGAATCTCGAATCGGCCCCGCAAGACCGGGTCGCCGTCGAAACGAAAGTCTCACGATGGGGCGACGAACTGATACGCCATGCCGTGCTGAGAGAATTGGCTCGCGGCGGCCAAATCTACTTTGTGCACAACCGAGTTCAAGATATTCAGTTAATCGCCGCCAAACTGCAGCGAATCGTGCCGGAGGCGAAAATCGGGATCGGCCACGGGCAAATGGCCGAAGGGGCGCTGGAACAAGTGATGATCGATTTCGTCGAAGGAAAGTTCGATCTCCTGCTGGCGACGACCATTGTTGAAAGCGGACTTGACATTCCTAACGCGAACACGATTTTCATTGACGAAGCGAATCGGTACGGTCTGGCCGAACTGCACCAGTTGCGCGGTCGCGTCGGTCGCTATAAACATCGCGCCTATTGCTACATGCTGCTGCAACCTGGCCGTCACCTTAGCCCTGTCGCCGCGAAACGCCTGCACGCAATCGAAGAGTTCAGCCACATGGGCGCCGGCTTCGCCATCTCGATGCGCGACCTGGAAATTCGAGGTGCGGGCAATATCCTCGGTACGCAACAAAGCGGTCACATCGCGCTCGTCGGCTACGAGCTTTATTGCCAATTGTTAGAAACCGCCGTCCGCCGCATGAAGCGAATGCCGCCGAAAATGACGATCGACGTTGACGTCGACCTGCCAGGCGAAGCGTATCTGCCCGACGCTTACGTCAGCGACATGCGACAAAAAATTGACCTCTATCGCCGTATGACGCGCGTCGCTAGCGACCAAGACCTGGCGAATCTTCAAGATGAAATGATCGATCGTTTCGGCCCGTTCCCCGATCCAGTCGATCGAATGCTACGCTTAACCGAGATCAAATTAGACGCCGCCTTTTGGCAAATTAACTCGATCTTCTTAGAAGACGAGTATCTCGTGTTGCAATATTCGGACCGGGGGCGAGTCGATCAGCTAGCTCGCTTACGAGGCCGAAATTTTCGGGTGGTCGACGACAAAAGCGTCTATATCCCGCTCAAGACCGATACTCCCGACGCTGACGCTATCATCGAGTTGGCGAAATCTATCTTGCGGCCAAACTGATCTGTTTCTATGATCGCGCCCCCTCAATAGAAACGTCGTTGAGGTTTTGCAAACAAGCTTGGGCCATTTGCCGCCTGTACGGAGGGTTCCTTGATCCGCCGCAGATCGATTTCGATATTTCTCCTGACGTTGGTTACGGCGACGCTCGGCAACCTTCTCTGGTGCGCCGTCACGGCGCATGCGCAGGAGCGTTCGCTTCGTTCTTGGCTCCCCTGGTCAAGCTCTTCTAGTGAAGAAGCGCCCGTCGATCCGTTCAAAAATCGCGGCGGCAGCGGACCGACGTCGACGTATCGAGTCGCCGCGGCGCCAAGCACGAACGTCTCGCCGAAACCGGGAGCGTCGTCGCCGCTGCCCTATCCGAGCAATCCATACGCGACGCCTGGTTACGCGCAGCAACCTAGCAATCGCGCCGTAACGACCCAGATTGGAGACGAGCCGAACGGCCAACCGATGCGCGCTCCGGCACCGCCGTCGGGTTACGCGAATTCAACAACGCAACCGTGGCGACCGCAAGCCGCCCCAAACGCCGCGTCATGGGGATCCCCCTCAACCAACCGACCGCCGACGCCTTCTACCAATCGATGGTCAACCAATGCCGAGGCGTCTCGAAGAGCGCCCGCCCCCACGTATGGCGTCGCTTCGGGAGGCCGCACGCACAACGCCTCGCCGATCACGCAACCCCACGCCGCCACGGTCGTGAAAGACGACGAGCTTTTTACTCCGGCACGAATCATCGCGCTGGTCGGCGGACAACCCATTTTGGCCGGAGATATCCTTGGGCCGGTCAATCAAGCCCTTGAAAAGAGAATTGCCGAACTATCGGACGAGCAACGGGCCACGGTGACCGAAGAGGTCCTGGAAGAGCAGCGACAAATGGCGCTGCGAGAACTGCTGCCGGGTTTGATTGATACGAAAATGGTCTATCTCGATTTCATACGAGCCATTCCGCCTGATCGTTTGAGCGAGATGCAGCAACACCTCGAGGCTCAGTACGCCGAGTATCAGATGGACGCGGATCTCGAAAGCTACGGCGTCAACACGCCGGCCGAATTAGATATCAAGCTCCGGGCGGAAGGCTCTTCGCTTGAAAAAAAGAAACGCTTATTTCTTGAGCAAATCGTCGCGCAGCAACAATTGCGAATGCATGTCAAGCCTGACACCGAAGTGACGCATCAACAAATGCTCGATTTTTATCATGAGCATATCAAAGAGTACGAGCAGCCGTCGCGGGCTCGCTGGGAGCAGTTGATGGTCCGTTTCGATAAATTCTCGAGCAAGGCGGAAGCGGAACGTGCAATCGCCGACCTGGGCAATCAGGTACTGCGCGGAGCCCCGCTAGACGCGGTCGCCAAAAAACATTCGCATTGCTTCCGTGCGGAAGAGGGAGGCAAATATGACTGGACGACCCAAAACAGCCTGAAAAACGAGACGATCGACGCCGCAATTTTTTCGCTTCCGCCGAACCGCTTGAGCCAAATCATCGAATCGCCGGAGGGGTACCATATTGTGCGCGTTTTGGAGCGAGACGAGGCGACGGTCAAGCCGTTTCGCGAGGCGCAAGTAGAAATTAAAGAAAAGATCAAACGTCAGCGTGCGAATCAACAGCAGCAAGAATATTTGGCCGACGTCAAGCGGCGAACGCAAGTTTGGACGATCTTTGACGAAGAAAAGTCGGCCCAAACCGCGTCATCCGACTCTTCGGAAGCACGGCGTTAATTTCACTCCGTTCGCACGATGAATAACGCCGACAATTTAAGCCCCCACCTCGTCCGCCTCACGGCATCGATGTAGAATCGTGGGTAATGCTGTTATCTGCGGCGGCGAATTCCGCCTTCGGCTATTTTGCCGACCGCATCCATCGGGTAGAGTATCTCTCACCTATGCTTTCACATCCATGCGACGCCGTTAACGACGGCGCACGTCGTACTTGCTGACGAAGAGGAGCCGTTGATGACTGAGGTCGCCCATCTACGCGTTCGCGATACCGAGATTGATTTACCGATCATTGAGGGAACCGAGCAAGAGACTGCCGTCGACATCAGCAAATTGCGTGCTGGAACCGGCTTTATCACGCTGGATGACGGCTACGTAAATACGGGCTCGACCACCAGCGAGATCACTTATCTTGACGGCGAGGCCGGCGTATTGCGATATCGCGGCTACCCGATCGAGCAACTTGCGCAGAACTGCGATTTCGTCGAAGTCATGTACTTGTTGATTTACGGCGAGCTGCCGACCGAATCGCAAATCATGGATTTCCGGCAGTCGATCCGTCGACACACGATGCTGCACGAAGATATGCGGTCGTTTTACGACGGTTTTCCGCGCGACGCTCACCCCATGGCGATCCTCAGCTCAGTCGTCAGCGCCCTGTCGACTTTCTACCAAGATTCGCTTGATCCGCATGATCCGAAGCAGGTCGAGGTATCGATCCAT
>JBITAD010000011.1:0-5139 GCA_044439945.1 Blastopirellula sp. JB062 | reverse complement strand
CTGCGCCTTGCATGGCTATAGCTTGGCGTTGGGGCACCACTTTGCGACCGGCACCTACGCATTAATGGCCGTGCTTTGCGGAGCCGCTTCGTACATCGCCGTTCCGGCGGTGCAACGTATCGCAATTCCAGAAGCGAGCCCGACGTTGCCGTTAGCCGCGTCGCTAGGACTAACGTTTACTTGGAACGTGACTTTGGGCATTCCCATTTACATCGAGATGGCGAAGCTCGTGCTTGCGACTTTTCCGGTCGGATAACCCCATCGATAGATTGCGTTGGTTGTCGATCGGCATCGTCTCCCTTGCGCCGGTCGACAACCTCTTTTTCCTGCACGTCAATTGGAGATCTTTCGTGTTTACGACGAAAAATGCCCGTCGCGTTACTATCGTTTTGGATGCGGCGGTAAAAGGCCTGATGCTTGAGAAAATTTCAGAGCTAGGAGTCCGCTGCTATAGCCTGATGAACTGCAGCGGCCATGGCCGTCATGCCGTGACCGGCGATCTTTACAACGGCGACGACTTATTGCGATTAGAGATCGTAACGACGACGGAAACCGGGGCCAAAATCCTTGACTGGATCCACGCCGCTCAATTCGCTCAGCTCAGTCAATATCCGCTGTTCGCGTATGCCGACTATGTCGAAGTCGACGAGCGCGATCAATCGTTTCGCGGCGAGCGATAAACTTGACGCACAGTGACCAGCGGTCGCCGGACCGGCAAGCATTTTATCCCGATGCTCAAATCAAAACTGTCCTCAACATCAAGGTTAGTTTTCTGTGTTTTCGAATTTCGCGTACAACCCCAACCATCAATACTCCCTTACCCCTTCGGCCGAACGTCCGCACGATTCGGTTACCGCCCAGCAAGCCCTGGAACAAGGCAACCTCGCATTGTAAGCGTCTTATTCGGCGTTTAGCACTCCGTCGTTCGTCCGCCGCTGGAAGCCGTCGACGGCGAAGCTTGGGCAGAAGGCCTGGCCGCCGCGCCGGAAGCGGACGAAATGCTAGAATCTTTGGCCGAAATCTGCTTGACTGCCGCGCTGCGCCAATCCTTTGGTTAAATGGATGCTGTGATTAAGCAGTACCCCAATTCTGACTGGCGTCCGTTTCAAATCGCCATGCCTTGCTGCCGTGGATTCCTTCCCTCCTCTCTCCCCTTTTTCTGAGCTTCATTAGGCTTTGATGCCTGCGGCGAGATTAGCAGGTAGTATAATGAACAGGTCATGCCACCCCAAAAAAACAAGCGGATGATCGCCTGCCGAATATTAATGTTCGCCCTGTTGCTGCTCGCATCACGCGAAGTTGCGAGCGGCGCCGAAACGACGCAGCGCTACGAAAGCGTTCGCCCCCTTATGGGTACGACGGTCAGAATCGTCGCCTACGCCCAGTCGAATCACGAAGCGACGAAGGCGTTTGACGCCGCTTTCGACGAAATGCATCGCTTGGTCGAAATCCTCAGCGATTACGAATCGACTTCCGAAGTTTCGCGTCTTAGTCAAGCCGGTCCGGGCCGAGTCAAGCTGGGGCCGGAACTTTGGGAAGTCTTGCGATTTTCGACCCAGGTAAGCGAAGCGACCGACGGAGCGTTTGACGTCACGATCGGCCCGCTTTCCAAAGCCTGGCGCCGGATGCGACGGCGCCACAAAATCGACTCGGCCTTGATCGACCAACTGCTGCCAGCGGTCGGTTATAAGAAACTTCAACTCGACGAGTCGTCGCAATCGGCCGTTCTGGCCGCCAGCAAGATGCGAATCGATTTGGGCGGCGTCGCCAAGGGTTATATCATTGACGCCGGACTGCGCGTGCTGTACGACCACGACTTAAAGCGGGCATTGGTCGACGCCGGCGGAGACATGGCCATCGGGCATGCTCCTCCCCAATCCGTCGGTTGGAAGATTTCCGTCGCCCAATCGAAAAAGCTAGGCGCCCGAGCCATGATCGTCGAACTGGCGAATTGCGGGGTCGCTACTTCCGGCGACGCCTACCAGTTTGTCGAAATTCAAGGAAAACGCTATTCGCACATCTTAAACCCGCAAACCGGGTACGGCGTGACAAGCAGCCGAACCGTGACGGTCTTCGCTCCGAGCGCCATGCAGGCAGACGCTTGGGCTTCGGCGATCAGCGTGTTAGGACCGCGGCAAGGTTTCGCCGCTCTGGCGAACCAAACTGGTCATGCGGCGGTCGTGACGACGCTAGTCGAAAAAGAGTTAGCGGTCGAAAAAAGCCCTAATTTCGCCGCCTGGCTGAAAGCGCATTAACGGCTTAGTTATTCGCCGTCTTCGGACTCGCCTCGCGACTCGTCGTCGGCGGCGCCGATGTCTAAAATTGCATGCAGTTTCGACGTATCGACCTCAATCGTATGCAGTCGTCCTTTGCGCTCGACGACCAACCGCAATGGCTGGGCAAAGTCGGTCACCAAGTCGTAAAATTGTTGGCTCGATTCAAATTTTTCGCCGTTGGCCTCGTAAACCCGATCGCCGACAAGCAGCCCCGAAGCGGCGGCCAGCGAGCCTTGTACGACCGAGGTTAGCAACATCATATTGCGATTCGCTTCATCGGCACGCCAACGGATGCCTAGCGGCGACGGTTTTTCGTTGAGCCTTAGCGGCAGCACGAGCGGCTTCTCCTCCCCTTCGCGCTCGACGGTGATGGTCGTTTCGACTGGCGACGCTTGTACGTTAATTAAAAATTGCTCGACCTCTTCGACCGGCAAACCGGCGAACTGCACGATCTTGTCGCCAATCTGAACGCCTGCCGAAGACGCTGGCGAAGCCGGCACGACTCCTTTGACCGACAAGCCTTCAATCGGTCCTTCTTCAACTGCGGCCCAACGAACGCCCAAGCGCGACCCTCGTCCACGATAGTGCGATTCAAATTGACGCTGCTGCCCTGGTCCTTCACGACGAGCCAACTCGCGAAACGTTCGCGGCGTCGGCTCGTTTGCCAGCAACCAGGTTAGTCGAAACGTAAATCGCGAAACCGCTTCGACCCCGTCAAAAGCGATCAAATCGGCGTCGTCTTGCGGGCGATGATATTGATCGTGCAGCCCAGTATGCAACATGACGAACGGAACGTTTCGTTCGTAGAAAGATTGGTGATCGCTGTTCGGTTTGATCTCCCAACCGAAATCAAGATTCAATTGCGTCGATTCGTTCGCCTCCGTTAGCAAGCTGCGCAATCCATACGAAGTTCGACCGCCGATCACTTCGACTCGTTTATTGCGAAGCCGGCCGATCATATCGAGATTGACGTAAAACTTGACCCGCGACAATTCGATGGTCGGATGCCGTAACCAATGCTTTGACCCCAGCAGTCCTTTCTCTTCGCCATCCCAAAAGACGAACAAAACGCTGCGTTGCGGCGGCTCGGATAATTGGTGAAACGCTTTGATAATTTCTATCAAGCCGGACGTTCCGCTCGCGTTGTCGTCTGCCCCATTATGGATATAGCCGGTCGGTCCAAAACTGTTCGTCGCATTGCCGTAACCGACGTGATCGTAATGGGCGCCGACGACGATTACTTCCTTGGCAAGGTCAGGATCGCCGCCGGGCAGAATCCCCAAGATATTTCGATATTCGTTACCGAACCATTGAAAGTAGGTTCCGTCGTCTCCAGCCGGAGAAAGCCCCTGGTCTTTGAGAATATCGGCGATGTAATTGCCGGCCGCCCTGCCGCCGCGACTGCCGGCCTCTCTTCCCTCAAACGAATCAGCTGCCAACGTTTCGATATGCCGCTGAACTTTGTCGCTACGGATCGAATTGATCGCCTCGCTGACAGTCGCTTCGCCAGCAAGCGATAGCGAAGTGAGCAAAAAAAGTGCGGTAAGCGAGATCATGCGGGCCATCCGAGCGACTCCGAACGTAAATCAAGTAAATAGCCGCCCAACAACTTTCGCCGCACAAGGGCTGAGACGACGCGGCAATAGGTCCAAGATCGAAAGATTCTCCACCATACCCCAGTTTTAAGAGCGCTTACCGGCGTTTAATTGACCAATCGGGAAAAAATGTAACGAATAATCAGGCAATTCGCCCAACAATGTCGAACCTAGCCAGCGATTTCGCGGTCTCCCCATTGCCCAAACCAGCCGTAATAGTTAATCTGTTCGTTCCCACAGGAGAGGTGGCAGAGTGGTCGAATGCGCCGGTTTGCTAAACCGGTGAACGGAGTAAATCCGTTCCACGGGTTCGAATCCCGTCCTCTCCGCTTTACGAATAAGGCTCGCCGTAAGGTCCTGATAAAAAAGGCTTTACGGCGAGCCTTATTTTTTGGCCCAATCGATTGGGTCAAGATTGGGCCAAAAACGGAGAAAACCGCCGGTCGATTTCTCGTCGACGCAACGTTCGAAACGGCCTCCTCAACAAACACCCCGCTCCCTCAGACGTTCGACAGACGCTCTGCCGAGCAAACCGTCAGGGGAAGTGAATTGAATCGACTGCATCCGCTCTTGGCCAGCGGCGTCGAACTGGTGCCGATAAATCGACACCATCTCTGAATCTTTGTGCCCTACCCAATCCATGATCTGTCCGTCGGACGCTCCAGCCGCAGAGCATTGACTGACGAAGTAATGCCGAAAGCTGTGGAAGCGAGCATGGACGAAACCGATGTCCCCCTCCTCGGTCGGAAATCGTTCGGCCAGCGACTCGACTACCTCACGTTTGAATATCACGCGGGCCGTATCCGCCTTCAGCCGACCGCCGCGCGGACCGTGAAAAACGTAGCCGTCACGATGTCGATCAATCTGTCTTAGGATCGGCGCAAGATCCGGGTGGATCGGGACAATTCGCCCTCGCTTTCCTTTTGTCTTTCGCGCCGACTTCATCTTCGCCTTCCTGTGACTGGCGCTTTCATCCGCGACTCGCAAAATCGGTTGCGGCTCCCACTCGATATCGGCGTGACGCAATTGAACCGCTTCGCCGATCCGTATACCGCTCATCGCCAGCGTCGCCAATAAATCGTACAACCACCTCAAACTCGGGCCAGACTTGCAATGTTCGAGAATCGCGCTGACTTCCTCGCGAGAATAGCAGTAGGTATCGCTGCCGGTTAGCTTCTTCAGCCCCAGTTTCATCCGCTGTTGTTCCGGCAGGCGTTTCTCGTCGATAAACCAATGGACGACGTGCTGGACGAGATGTAATTCAAGCG
>JBITAD010000010.1:0-5149 GCA_044439945.1 Blastopirellula sp. JB062 | reverse complement strand
ACAATTTATTCATCTAATCTTAACGCGGATTCGTCATCCTGTTCTGGCAGTGCCCAACATCTGCGGCGATTCGCAGTGCGTTGGGAGACTTTTGAATAGTAGTGACTTTTTTTGAGGGAAGCACCCCAATGAATCGCAGCCGGAATTTCTTTTTGGTCGCCGCCCTGGCGTTGACCGCCCCGCTTGCCGCTTCGGCGCAAGTTCAAGTCGACCCCGCTTTGCCCTCGTACAAGCCGGTTCAAGGCGTCAACGGCAATATCAGCAGCATCGGTTCCGACACCATGAACAACCTGATGACCCTCTGGGCGGAAGGTTTTCAGAAGTTTTACCCAGGCGTCACGATCGAAATTGAAGGCAAGGGATCGTCGACCGCTCCGGCCGCGCTGGTCAAAGGAACCGCAACGTTCGGTCCGATGAGCCGCCCGATGAAGAAAGACGAAATCGACGCTTTCGAAAAAGCGTACGGTTATAAGCCGACCCAGTTGGGCACTTCGATCGACATGTTGGCCGTCTTCGTTCACAAAGACAATCCGATTCAAGGGCTTTCAATCGATCAATTAGACGCAATTTTCTCCAGCACTCGCAAAGGGGGCGCCAAGGCCGATATTACTTCGTGGGGCCAACTGGGTCTGGAAGGGGCTTGGGCCAATCGCGCGATCAGCTTGTATGGGCGTAACTCGGCTTCCGGCACCTACGGCTACTTCAAAGAAAACGCCCTCTTCAAAGGGGATTACAAGACTTCGGTCAAAGAGCAGCCGGGCAGTTCGGCCGTCGTTCAAGGCGTCGCCAACGATCAAGCCGGAATCGGCTATAGCGGCATCGGTTACAAGACGGCCGCCGTTCGCGTCGTTCCGCTTGCGAAAAGCGGCGGCAAAGACTACGTCGAACCGTCGATCGAATCGGTTAGCAGCTACCCGCTGTCGCGTTTCCTTTACTTAAGCGTCAACCATAAGCCTGGCAGTCAGCTTGACCCGCTTCGCTTAGAGTTCATCAAGTACATCTTCAGCAAAGAAGGTCAAGAAGCGGTCGTCAAAGACGGCTATCTGCCGCTCAACGCCAAAGTGGCGCAGCGTCAGTTAGATATGATCTTGAAGAAGTAATCTTGTTCGACGCTTGCGAACTTTTATCGCGTCGCCCCTTCGCTAGATCGGGGCGGCGCGTTTTTCTCACTCCCGCGTCTCGCTAGCGACGAGACTCTCGCCGGACTAGCCCATCGCCATGTCGCAAGACGAAAAGAGTTTCTCCGGCCGCCGACGTCGTATGAAGACGCGTTGGACGGTCGCCGTCGCCGACGCCTTGTCGGAGTTCGTGATTACCGTCGGCGGCATCGGTACGATCGTCGCCGTGTTGGCCGTCTTCATCGTCTTGGTTACCCGCGTCGCGCCGCTCGGGTTGCCCGCTTCGCTCTCGGGCGAAGTCACGCAAGAAACGCACTGGGGCGAGACCGAGCCGGTGCATCTGGCCGTCGACGAATATCAATCGATCGGCTGGGTCTTGTTTGAAGACGGCCGACTCGAAACCTTTCGCGTTGATAACGGCGAGAAACTGTCGCAGCGCCAGTTGTTCGAAGGCAAGCGGCTCTCGGCCGTCTCAACGTCGGTTGGACGCGGCGGGCTTTTGCTCGGTTTTCTCGACGGTTCCATTCAATTCGCCGATATCAGTTTCGTCACCACGTTTATCGACGTCGTCGATGCGCCGGATCGCTTTCACGGCATGAATCCCGGCGACCGCGCCACCTATCAGCCGGAAGAAGGCGACGAAAAGTCGACCGGCGTGCTCGAGCTCACTTCTCAAGGCCAATACCGTTTGCAGATGTTGCAGACCAGCGTGCTCGATCCGATCCAAATTTCCGACAAGGCGATCTTGTTGCTCGACCATGTGCCCGAGCCGGCAAGCGGCGCCAATCAGGTTACCGTCTCGAAAGAAGATCGCCGCTACGTCTGCTACGCGGCCGACGGTTTGCTGCGCTACGGCGTATTGAAAGAGGAAGAAGATTTTCTGACCGGCGAGATCGCGATCGAAAACGAAACGATTGATTTAGAAATCGCCGACATCCAGGGAGAACGCCCCCAGTTTTTGCTGCAAACCGCCCGCGGCAACGATATCTTGCTCGCCTGGAAATCAGGCCAGATGGTGCGTTTTGTCAGAGAGCGTGCCGATGACGACTCAGGCTTCGTCCTTAAGCCGGCCGAAAAAGTCGACCTGCTGCCCGATACCGACGCCGAAATGACCGTTTGCGATTTCATCTTGGGACGCGAAACGGTTTTTGTCGGCGATAGCGAAGGAGGAGCGAGCGGTTGGTTTTTGGTTCGCGCCGCCGAGACGGATGACCCGCAACTGCAAGAGCGAATAACGAGCGACGGTTTTACCCTGGCTCGGGTTCATGTGCTGCAGCCGGTTCCGGGCGAAAAAATTACCTCGATGCGCGCTTCGGAACGAAGCCGCATGATCGCCGTCGGGTACGAGACGGGGCGATTTCGCATCTATCACATGACGACCGAGCTGGTCGTGCTCGATCGCCATCTGCCGAGCGACGCTCCGGTGATCGGCGCCATGATCACGCCCAAAGACGACGGCTTGCTGGTCGAATCGAGCGACGGAATCTATCGCTGGGACTTTGATCCGCGACATCCTGAAGTGACGGTCGCGGCGGCGATATCGCCGGTTTGGTACGAAGGCTATCCGAAGCCGCGACAAATTTGGCAAAGTTCGTCGGCCGGCGTCGAGCCGGAAATGAAATTGGGCTTGTACCCGCTGATTTCAGGCACGCTCAAGGCGACCTTCTACTCGATGTTATTCGGTGCGCCGATCGCGTTGTTAGCGGCGATTTATACCAGCGAATTCACCACGCACAAAGTTCGTACCTTGGTCAAGCCGACGGTCGAGATGATGGCCAGCCTGCCCAGCGTGGTGCTCGGGTTTTTGGCGGCGATCGTCTTCGCGCCGATTGTCGAGTCGTTTTTGCCCTTCTTTTTAACGACCCTGGCGGTCGTGCCGCTCACCTTTATTCTGGCGGCGATGTTGTGGCAACTCATGCCGCGTCGAATCGGACTAATCCTCGAAAATTGGCGGCTCTGGTTTATGGTTCCCGTCTTGTTGCTGGGGCTGGCGGTCTCTTACGCGTTGGGGCCGGCGGTCGAGCGACTTGCGTTTGACGGCGACGTCAAATCATGGCTAGACGGGCACGGCAGCGGGGTCGTCGGTTGGATGATGTTGTTTTTGCCCCTCGGAGGTCTCGCCGCTTTCTTTCTGAACGGCGTCGTTATCAATCCCTATTTGCGAGCTCAAGCGTTGGGTTGGAGCCGCTCGCAATTCGCCCTGTTAAGCTTGGTCAAGTTTTCGGCTTTGGTCTTGCTCACGTTCGCCGTCGCCTGGGCGTTATCGTCCGCAATCTATTGGCTACCGACTTGGTTTAGCGCTTCCCCCTTCGATCCGCGGAACACGTTCGTCGACAGCTACGCGCAGCGCAACTCGTTCGTCGTCGGTTTTGTGATGGGATTTGCGGTGATTCCGATCATTTATACGATCGCCGACGACGCGTTGGCGACCGTGCCCAAGCATCTTCGTTCGGCGTCGCTCGGCTGCGGCGCCACGCCGTGGCAAACGACCGTACGCGTCGTCATACCGACCGCCATGAGCGGGCTCTTCTCGGCTTTAATGATCGGGCTAGGGCGGGTCGTAGGCGAGACGATGATCGTACTGATGGCGGGCGGCAACACGCCGGTTACCGATTGGAATATCTTTAGCGGCTTCCGCACGTTAAGCGCGACGATCGCGATCGAACTGCCTGAAGCGGTCGAAAACAGCACTCACTTTCGCATGCTGTTCGCCGCGGCGCTTGTCCTATTCGTGATAACGTTTTTGATCAATACCGCGGCCGAGATCGTTCGGTTGCGTTTCCGTAAACGAGCCTACCAACTATGACCTCGCCTGCTGAAAATGACGCCGCCCCCGCGCCGCGAGAAAAACGAGGGCACGTTTCAAAACCGGGCCTGTCGCTGCTCGCCCAAGGCGAGCCCATGGTTTGGCTGACCGGCGGTTCGTTAGCGCTCTGCTTGTTGATGATCTTCGGGCTGCTCTCGCTTGTCGTTTACAACGGCATGCGCACGTTTTGGCCGGGCCGGCTTTATCAGGTCGAAACGGTCGACGGCGCGATCTATCTCGGCGAGGCGGCCGGGGTCGAGCAATTCGACATGACCCAGCAACTGATTCAGTCGTTTCCGCCCGAGCTTGCCAAGGCCCGCGAGATTGCCCAGCAAAAGTTCGACGAGGCGGGCGGCGTGCCGTTTCCGGTCGAACGGCGCCAGTATCGAACCGGCAATTTTGACATCATCGCGAACTTTGATCGCGAAGGAACGCATTATCACACGGTTACCGAATTCGAGATGACGGCTCCCGAGCCGACCATGCCCGAGTGGGCGTTGGTGATCGAACGGTTGTCGTGGGGCCGGTTTTACGGCACGCCGGTCGAATTCAAGCTGGGGAATCGACGGCCGATCTCCGCCGAAGAAGAGCAGCTGAACGATATCGTGCAGCAACTGAAAAGCAACAGTTATCGCATCAGCGACCCCGATCAGGCGACGGAATTTAAAGAAGCGTTGGCCCCGGTCGAAAAAGCCCTGGCCAAGGTGCGCGCCGCCAACGTCAAAGCTTTCGTCGCCGAAAATCAATCGTTAGAAGGTCAACTTCGAGCCGAGCTGAAGTCGGGTGAAGAGACGCCGCTGGGCGAGGTGAACCCGGACGAACAAAACGTCGTCAGCGTGATTCAAGCGTCGGTCGGTCCGGAAGCGGCGTGGGATAAGTATAACGAATATCATGATGACGTCATCCGCCGGTCGAAACGCCGCAAAGAGATCGAAGAGTTTGAAGTCGGCGAGGTGAATCGTGAAGAAGAGGTAGCGCGACTGGCTTTGCGCGACGAAGAAATCCGCCACCGCGGCGTATTCGTCGTCGAGTTGGCCAACGAGCTTTCTCGTCTGCAAGGCGAAGTCGATACGTTAGACGCGATCGAAGAAAAAAATCAGGCGATCCTGCGGCAGGTCAAAAAGCGATATGGCGACGATTCGTCGTTGGCCGAATATGCCGAAGTCGTCACGCAAGGCTTGGGCGAAGATCTGCGGCAGCAGCAGATGGCGCCGAAAAAGCGAAT
>JBITAD010000009.1:0-5165 GCA_044439945.1 Blastopirellula sp. JB062 | reverse complement strand
GATCGTCTTGATGCATCGGCGAATACCCGGGCAAAACCGAAACGGGGCCGGCTTGCCCGATCCGACGAATTCGTACGGAGACGTGCTGCGAAGCGAAGACGGCGGCAAGACCTGGTCGGAACCTTATGACCTGCGAGACTGCATGACGCCGGAAAATCGTGAGCGCGGCGGGCTCGTTCCGCTCTCGCACCGCGCCAAGTTCGACCCTGACAATCGATCTCCCTTAGGCTTTAAGGTCCATCTGCACTCGATCGGCACGACCCGAGACGGGGCGATTATCGCGGTGAACAATCATGGCGTCTTCCGCTCTGACGACGCCGGCAAGTCTTGGAAGCATTTTCCCGAAGCGCTGCGAGAAGATACGTTTGGTCATGAAATTGTGAACATCGGCCCCCGCGTGATCGACGATCCCGAGTTGGGACTGTTGGTTTTCGGCAATTGGTTCGGCGAAGTCGATCGGTATCATGCGCTGCGCAAATCGCTAGTCGTGTTAAACTCGCAAGACGGCGGAGCGACCTGGAAAGCGAATGCGATGCCGGTCGGATTTCCGCAATACGAACCGGCGGCGATTTCGTTTGACGGCGAATATCGGTTGGTCACGCGCGATCAAACGAAAGTGCTCGCCCATAAGCAGTTGACCTGGAAACCGGGCGGCAAGCCGCAAGTGATCGACACGAATCTTCGCGATCCTCGGCTGGTCGATACGGTCGACCTGAGTTTAAACCCGGTGACCAAACGCTTGGAAATCATTCGCAGCGAGCGTCACCACATGGAACTTTGGATCTGGAGCATCGACCCGCGCGATTGGGACCAGGGAGAGTGGACCCGAGAGTGTCGTCTCCTGAAAACCAGCGGCAAGTTTTACGCCGATACGGACGGCTTTCATCCGGCGGGCGCGGTGATCGATCAGAAGCAAGGCGTGCAACATATTTTCGTCTATAGCGGGCATCCCAACGGCCCGGCCGGCGTGTTTCGCATCACGCGCACGTTGGACACGCCCCAGCTAAAAGCGGCGCTCTCCGGGGCGAAGTAACGGCGGAGGGAATACTTGCGACCGGCCTCTATGGATTTAAGGCAAAGTCTAACGCTTGATCGGCCTTGGCGATATCGACGGACAGAGTCGTATTCGCATTGTAGATGGGAGGAATGTAATTTTCGTTCATCGGCGCGGTTCCGGTAACCGCCATTTGCGTCCCTCGCGTTTCGCGATAGGCGACGATCGCGACCTCCGCTTTTCCCCGGGGAACGCGGGTTTCGTACTGCCCCATGACGATGGGACTCGCTTCAGTCGCATGTCCGTCGACGCTGAATCGCACTTCTCCCACTTCGACCGGTTGGCCGTCGAACGTGACTTGGCCTGCGACCTTCACCATGCCGTCATCTTGTTGCGCGCAACCGCCGCTGGCGACGCACAGCGCCACCCCTGCTAAACTGGCGAAGAGGCCGGCAAATCGGACTCCGCCGTTTCTCGTTCGTCGCGTCATTATCTCAGTATCCTTCCGTAAAACAGCGATTGTTAAATTGCGAGACGGTTCGCCGCTGCGTCGATGGGTACGAAGCGGCGCTGTTGGAAGTCTACGCCGTTAAGGGGCGCTAAGCGGCTCGCCGCCGTTAAGCGTGCCGGTCGCGCGCCAGACGCTGATGTCGATCGTCTCGGCGATGAAGCGCACCGAGGCGTCTCCCAAAGCGACGCTGGCGCCGCCAGGATGAAGGCTACGCGCCGCGATCTGAGTTTGCGTGCCGCCGCCGACCGGACTGCATGGAGTGAGCCGGAGCCACTGACCGGTTCCTTGTTGACAGCCAAGTTGAATAAAGTCGCCTACCGTGCTGTTGGGACGCTCGCGTGTCGAAAACAGACAGTCGCCGCCATGCGCGTTGTAGTATCGACCGCGATGGTCATCGTTGTCGTTATTGACGAGTATCTCGCCTAGCATCGCGGTATTGCTGGTTCCGTCCGTCACATCGCGAAACGACTTCGGCTTGTTCGCCTGGAACATGCCGTTGGTCGCGTCCGACGCTCCGTGCCCGTCGGTCTTTTTGGTCGAGGTGTTGTAGATCGCGGTATCGGCGGTTACCGTGTCGCCGCCGCAGCCCAAATAGTTGCCCGCCATGCCGCGTCCGGTAGTTTCGTCGCCGGCCTTGATAAAGTCGGCGTCGCCCGGCTGCGACGGGCAGACGAACGCATCGAGAATCAAATTGCGCGGCGGATTCGGCCAATCGCAGCAAGCGAACTTGGAGACGTCGGTCAGCAAATCGGCGTCGGAGTATTCGTCGTAGACGTTTCCTTGTTCGATAAACGGCAGCAGGTTGATCGTCCAGGCGAAACCGAGTTTGTTCGGATTGACCAGCCCCGGGTTATTGGTCGATCCCGGCGGAAATTCTCCGTACGTATCGTGATGGTTGTGCAAACCGATCGCCAACTGGCGAAGCTTGTTATGACACTCGCTGCGCCGCGCCGCTTCGCGGGCCGCTTGAACCGCCGGAAGCAACAACGCGATCAACACGCCGATAATGGCGATTACGACCAACAGTTCGACGAGAGTGAAGCCTCTGGTCGTGGGATGTATTCGAGACATGCTGGGAGCTCCCCATGGATAAGTGGAGGCGAGCGAATGCTTGATCACCGCCCGTAGTTAGGAAAAGACGACGTGATAAGTCAAAACAAACCGATGAAAGTGGAAACGGAACAGCGACGGGCGTTCGCCGATCGCCGCCGACGACTAAACTTGAACGACCGCGGCTTTATCAGCGGGATGATTGAGATACGATCCCGCTTTGATTTCGCCTCCTTGGATGACGGCCAAAAACTGGTCGCGCCGTTCGAGCAAAGAAATGTCGGCCAGAACGTCGCCGTCGACGATCAGCAGGTCGGCCAGTTTGCCTTGCTCAAGCGTTCCGAGCTCGTGATCGCGGCCCATGATTTCCGCCCCCGTCTTGGTGGCGCACATCAACGTTTCGAGCGGCGTAAATCCGACTTGCTTGACGAAGAAGGTCAACTCTTTGGCGTAGTCGCCATGCGGGTTCCAAGCGAACCCGTAGTCGCCGCCCATTCCCAAACGGCCTCCTTCGCGCAAGATCCGCCGTGCCGATTCGATTCCGCCGTCAAGGGTCTCTTGATGCCCGTCGATCACCGCTGGCGGCAATCCGAACTCGGGACCATGAATCACGCTGGCGTACTCAAAGTAAAGCGCCGGCACGACCGGCGTGTTTCGCTCGAGCAGCAGATCCATCGTTTCGTCGTCCATGAACGTGCCATGTTCCAACGAATCGTAACCTGCCAGCAGGGCGTTCTTAATACCTTCCGTAGCGCGGCAGTGCCCGGTGACTTTGACGCCATGGTTGTGCGCCGTTTGAACGACGGCGTGCATCTCTTCAAAGGTCATGCATAAGGTATGGTGATCGTTGACGTCAGGCGAAGCGGCGTCGCCGGTCGGATAGGTCTTGACCCACTCGACCCCGTCTTTGACCAGTTTGCGAACGGCTGCCCGCGCTTCGTCGGCGCCGTTGACCAGCAGCACGAGACCTTCCATGCCGACCTTGCGAAAATCAGGATTCCAATCCATCAATCCGCCGACCCCGCAGATTTCGCGTCCGCTTGCCGTTAGCCGCGGCCCGGGAGTCAGCCCTTCTTCAATCGCCTTTTTTAACCAGAAATCGATGTTAAACAGGCTGCCGCCGCTACGCGCCGACGTGTAGCCGCATTCGAGCGCTAACTTGGCGTTGTTGGCCGCCAGCAAGGTGACGAACTCGACCGGATACTTAATGTCTAGGTCTTCAAGAGCCGCAACATTGAAATAAGTAGGATGAAAGTGAGCCTCGACCAGGCCCGGCAATATCGTTCCGCCGCATGCGTCCAGTTCTTGATCGGGCGTACACGGCGGCGCATCGGCCGCGGCGCCGGCAAAAGTAATCGAACCGTCTTTTGCGATGACGACGGCATCGGGTACGGCCGGGGCGCCTGTTCCATCGATCATCTGACCGTTGCGGATGACGAGGATTCCCTTAGATGTCTTCACTAGCGATCTCCTTTATAGCGCGTTGGCACGTCAAGTCGCGCTGATCTTCTAACGATTCGAGAAAATTGTGTACGGCGCCGCTCACAGCTTGCGGAGAATCGGCGTGAATCAAGTGGCCGACCTGGGGATAGCGAACGACGGTGCAGCTTGCGATTTGCCGTTGAATCCGGTGCGCGTCTTCGTCGATCAGCATTCCTCCGCACTGCGGATCGGCTTGCAGCAGCAAGACAGGCGCTTCGATCTTTGCGAAGATCTCCGCTTGTTCATAACCGTCGAGCCACCGGCCGGCGACGATCGGCAACAACACGGCGGGATCAAGTTGCGATAAGCACATTGCCGTAAATCGCAACGCCGCCGCGTCGCGCAGGCCGCCCAAACGTTTTTGGTCGCCGGTAAATGGATCTTTGAGCCACAGGTCGGCCACTTCATGAGCCAGGGTATCTAACGCCAGCTTGGAACCGGCGACTTCCTGCATTCCCTGGAAGTAAGAGAGGAGCGGCGTTTCGGCAATTCGCCTGCCCATCGTATCGAGCGGCGGATCTTCGAGAATGAGGGCGCGAATCAACTGAGGCGATTCGGCCGCGACCGCCGCCGCGACCATCGCGCCCAACGAATGCCCATACAAGATGGCCGGCTCGTCAAATTGGTTACGCAGTAAGTGAAGGACGTCCGCCCCATAGTCGACGACCCGATAGGGAGAGTCGACGTAGACGGAACGACCATGCCCACGAAAGTCGAGCGCCGCAACGCTCCAGCGAGCTGCTAGCGAAGGCAAGATGGGAAGGAACGTCTGCCAGCGTCGGGTAACGCCATGCAGCATAACCAACGGCGCCCCCTTCTCGCCGGCACGGGCCAAATTGCAGCGGACGCCGCCGAGTTGAATTTGCCGTTCGGTGATATTGCCAGCCATCATGATTCTCTAGGTCAAAAGGCGGCGGGCCCTACTTGGAGATAAGCCGCCCTGTCGAAAGGAAAATGGGCAATTTGCGGATGTCGCCGTATTCTGCCGAGTGACAATTCCGCACTTCGCTCCATTTTTTGATTGCATTTCTTCTAAAATTGTCTAACTTGATTACTGGCGACAGAAAACTGTCGACAGTTGACAATTTAACCCTCCACCGCCGATCACGCAATAAAAACTTTCCAATT
>JBITAD010000008.1:0-5179 GCA_044439945.1 Blastopirellula sp. JB062 | reverse complement strand
GGCAAAGCGGCGCCTGAAAATCAACCTCTTCAAATAACCCTTGCCCCATGGTAGGAGCCGAGGCGTCGCAAACAGGGGGAAACATGGCCGACGAATCCCAAAAAGATGGCCGCGAAAAACAATACAAGGCAACGAACGAAATCTAAAATGATCGCAACACGGTCGTGACGACGATCGCTTGACGTATTGAAAACCGTATGTCTGAGTATCCAAGCTCGGCGATTCGGTTTCAATCAAAGAAACGCGTCCTTCACTTGAACTTCATCAGACCTTCCCGACTCGAACCAGCGCAGTTTGACAAAATGACAAACGCCTCAATCGTACCATTGCGTCGCCTGAAAAGCGTTCCGATTTTGGAGAGATTTCCTATGATTACGCACAAGTCAAACATTCCGCCGCTACCAACGACTTTAAGGCCGAGAACGCCCCGACCCGCGCTCGGCTTCACCTTGGTCGAACTGCTTGTGGTCATCGCGATTATCGGGGTCTTGATCGGCCTGTTGCTGCCGGCCGTTCAGCAAGCCCGCGAGGCCGCTCGCCGCATGCAATGCTCGAACAATCAAAAACAAATTGGGCTCGCCTTTCATAATTATCACTCGACTTACAACACCTTGCCCATCGGCGGGCAATCGCTTTATATCAAGCCGAACTGGCGCATCGCTTTGTTGGCCTATCTCGAACAGACCGCGGTCGCCGACCAAATTGATACCGCTTGTCTAGAGACGACCGCCACCAGCGGCACCGGAGCGGCCGGCGGATTCGCCTCGAAAAACAACTCCGGCACGCAAGGAGGTTACGGAGTCGGGCCCAACTCAATCCTCAAAGGTTACGCCGCGCCGATGTTCAATTGCCCTTCGAGCGATCTCGAAACCAACGCCAACACCACCGGCCTGAACAACGCCGATCTCGGGCAAACGCATGACTACGTCGGTATCGCCGGAGCGACGCCTGACCCGGCGGGTCGCGGTAGCGATACATGCTCGAGTCAGCGCACCTATGGCGGCATCTTCTGCAACAACGGGCTATTGGTTCCCAACCAAACGTTCAGCTTTCGTCACTGTACCGACGGATCGTCGAACGTGATGATCGCCGCCGAACAGTCGGCCCCGCTCGAAGGGCTCGATCGGCGCAACGTCTATTACGGCGGCTGGTGGGGCGTCAACTTCACCGGCAAGGCTTCGACCGCTCATGGCACCGCGTTTTTAAGCGGCATGACGACCATTCGTTATGCGATCAATTCGCCCACGTCAGCCTCCGGGTCCGACTCCCCTTACGATGCGAATACGCTTCTCAGTTCGCGTCATGCCGGCGGCATTATGGCCACCTATCTCGACGGTAGCGTCCACTTTATTCCCGAAACGATCGACTTTTCGACGCTGTTGGTATTGGCGACGAAAGACGACGGCGAAATTGTAGGAGAGTTTTAACCGATGAAGCCCCAATGGAAAGCGGTCGCCGCCAAGCCGCCCCGTTTGCACGGCGCTTGGCATTTTGTTCTGGCGACTCTCACGCTGGCCCTGACGTCGCTTGGTTGCTCTCAAGAGGGGCGCCGACTTGAAATGGCGCCCGTCGAAGGCGCCGTAACGCTCGACGGCAAACCGCTGCAAGACGGAGTCGTCAACCTCGAGTCGGCGAAGACCGGCTTTGCCGCCAACGCTTCGCTCGACGCGAACGGTCATTTTCTGATCGCCAAGATTCCGGTCGGCACTTACTCGGTCACCGTCTCGCCGCCTGCTCCGCCAGACCCTGGCGAACCGGCGCCTTTGCGCCCCGCTTCGCTTGGTCCGTTTCGACCTGTTCCAGAGAAATACTGGAACGCCGCCACCAGCGATTTAACGACCCAGGTTGAGTCAGGCGACGCGACGCCGCTGCAAATCGAATTGACTCGCTAACGCATTTCAAATCCCCTCCCAACGAAATAGGAAACCGATGATTCGTACGATACTTTGCACCGCTCTTCTCGTCACTCTGCCTGCGGCCGCCTGGGCCGAACCTGACCAGCAAGACGACATTACGGTCAAACGCGATCAAATCTACGGACGCGTTTTGGGCGCCGCGCTGCTGGCCGACTACGCCTATCCTCAATCGAACGCCAAAAAACCGGCGATCCTTTCTCTGCACGGCGGCCGCTGGTATCGCGGAGACAAAACCAACAACGGGGCGATCGACGTCGAGCAATGGGCGAAGCTCGGCTTTTTCGCCATGACGATCGACTATCGCCTGCGAGACTGCTCGATGCCGCCCGCTTGTTATCAAGACGTGCAGTGCGCCATCCGTTATCTCCACGCGCATGCCGATCAATTTCAGATCGACGAAGATCGCATTTTCATCATTGGTCAGTCGGCCGGCGGACACATGGCGAGCCTTTCGGCGACGTTGGGCAACGGCGACTTTCCCAAAACCGGCGGCTGGGAAGACGCCCGAAACGACGTTTGCGCCGCCATCTGCGTTTCCGGAGCGCTTGACTTGGTGACTTGCCCTTGGGGTAATCTTTGGTCGCCTCGCGGGGTCGATCCGCTCGAAGCTCGCCGGTACGCTTCGCCGCGCACCCATGCCGGTCCGCAGATGCGTCCGCTCATCATTTTTCATTCCGACAATGACAAATCGGTGCCGATCGATAACGCCTTGTCGACGGTCGAAACCCTCAAAGCGAAAAAGGCCCCGTTCGCCTTTCATCATTACGCCGATCAAGGGCACATGAACGTAACGCCCGAGGTAATTCGACGCTCGCTCGACTTCATTCAGCTCGTCTCTGAGAACGACGGCGAACTGCCTAAGTCGTACCAAACCTTTTCTCCCTCTCTCGCCAAAAAATCGAAATGATCGTTCGCCGCTGGCGTTACGATCGAAGTCCCATCTTTTTTAGGCGGCCCGCCCACCCACAGGCGGCGCCGCCTTGTTGCTGGTACGCATGTGGAATATCTGGACGAGTAAGATTCGGCTCTCATCTCTAGGGCGTTTCTCGAATCTCTGTTATCCTGGAAGCACCTTCCTGCCCGCGTCCCGCCTTCATCCATTTTGCCGAAGCCTAGCATTCATGCGCCGTTACTTGCCCACCTTGCTTTTACTTTGCTTTTCGCTAGTCGCCGCCCAAGCCGCCGAGTTCGAAAATCTCGGCATGCCGATCAAGTCGACCAGCGTTCCTATTCGAGCCGTGACCAGCGACAGCGACGGCACGGTCCGCGCTTGGGGCACGGTCAGCGGCGACAAAGTGCGCCAACTTCTTGGTTTCGACCTGGCCACCGGTAAGACGACCAAAGTAGATCTGCTTCCGTATCGCGCCTCGAACATTCACTTTGTCCCCGCCCAAAATGGCGACCTCTATATCTACGCCGGAATTCCCGGGCGTTTCCTACGCTACTCTCCCGCAACCGGCAAACTGACCGACCTGGGCGTTCCGAACGCGCAAACGCGCTATTGGATCGGCGGCGAGCATTGCGTTGGGCCGGACGACGTCTACTATGTCGGCACGTATCCCGAAGCTCGATTGGTCGGCGTCAACATGCGAACTGACGAAACGATCGACCTCGGTCGCCTGCCCGAGGATGACCGCGAGCTCTATATCATTCGACCAGCCGTCAGCGACGATAACATCGTTTACGCGCCGGTCGGACTCCATCACCGCGAACTGTGGTCAGTCGATCCGAAAACGAAAGAGAAGCGGCAAATCTTGCCCTCCAATCTGCAAAAAGGTTATGGCGCGCCCATCGTGTGGACCGCCGTCGACGGTCAAGTTTACGGACGCCTCGGCGGGGTTCAATTTCTGTGTCGGCCCGACGGTATCGAGCTTGACCAAACCGCCGCGCCCCGAAAATATCGGAACCGCACTCAAGCTGGCGACGTTCAAGTTCAAAACGTCGACCAGCAAGGACGTCTCGTCCTTCAAGCGAACGACGGTCAAACCCGCTATGTGCCGACCGATTTCGAAGGTATCGGCGAAACGATCTTTAGCCTGGGCGACGTCGCCGACGGCTGGCTGTTCGGCAGCGCGATAAAACCGGGCAAGTCATTCGCCGTCAATCTGCAGACAGGCGAAACCCGCGATCTCGGCATAATCACGCACGGCACGATTCAGGTTTACGATTTCCTCCATCACGACCAAGGCTTGTTCGCCGCCAGCTACACCGGCGGATTTATCGATCTGCTAAACGTCGACGACGCGCTGCAAGGGCGTCGCGGAAAATCACTTATCAAGCTTTCCTCCCAGCACGACCAAGAACGCCCCACGCAACTCCAGTATGGTCCCGACGACGCGATCTATGCCGTGACGACCCCGGTCAAAGGGCATCTTGGCGGCGCCCTCGCTCGAATCGACGCCGACAAACTGACCGCCAAGGTATGGCGCTCGCTCGTTGCGGAACAAAGTCTGGCGTCGCTGGTCCCTGTCGAAGCGACCGGCGAACTCTTTCTCACCACCGACGTGCGCGGCGGAACCGGCGCGAAACCGTCCGCGACCTCAGGCTATGTCCTCCTTTGGGACCCCAAAACCGAAAAGGTCGTTTTCAAAACGCAACCGATCCCCACGGCCAAACATTACGGCACGGCCGTCGCGGCGCCCAACGGTTTGATTTACGGCATCGCCCAAAAACAATACTACGCGTTCGATCCGATCAAACGCCAAACCGTGCATGTCGCCGATTTGCCCACAGGACGCGTTCGTTTTCCCGGCCTGCATACGCAAGCGATCGGCCCCGACGGATTGATTTACGGGATTGCCGGCGGCGCCATCATCGCCATCGACCCACGCGATCACTCCGCTTCAGTCATCGCCAAACACAAGTCGCTCCGCAGCGGACATGGCCTGTTCGTCACCGACGACAAAGTTCTCTACTACGGCTCAGGCGCCAACCTGATGCGCTACCAACTCCCTTAAACCCAAAGGGCAGGGGAGCGGCACCCCAACAGCAGGCCAACCCAACCGCCTGCGATCGCCATAGCCCACTAGCCCCGGCTCGCGCAGCGCACCGCCGCAAAAAACGTCGCTCCCCTTGTCCACTTCGCATCTGCGACATGACAGACCGATTCGCAATCCGGCCGCCCAACCCGATAGACGCGTGCGCAGTGCGCTCGACCATGAATAGGTCCAGCTCGTTGACTGCCTTGCGGTCCGACTGATCCCCAGGCAGAGCCAGCTTGCGCTCTCAATGTTTCGCGCCGAACGTCATCAAAATCACGTCCC
>JBITAD010000007.1:0-5190 GCA_044439945.1 Blastopirellula sp. JB062 | reverse complement strand
ATACGCTGTTCCCGTCGGTGTTTGAACAAAATCTGGGAACCGGCGCCATCGAGTTGACTAAAAAGTCGGCGACCGGCACCCAATGGTTCTTGCGAAATAACTATCAGTACGAGTGGAACAACCGTAGTCCGATCACGCGGCCGCTGCCCAGCGACTGGCAAACCAACATCGAATTGGAAGCTCGACATCCGTTGCTTCGCGGTTCGGGCGTGCAAGTAAATCGCGTGAACGTGATGTTGGCACGCGTCCGCGAAGACGTCAGTCTGGCCGACTTTGAAACGAACGTTCGCAATTTGGTTAGCGACGTTGAAGAAGCGTACTGGCAAACCTATTTCGCCTATCACAATCTTGAAGCGGCAAAAACGGGACGCGACAGCGCCTTGGTTACCTGGCGGCGGATCTTTACGCTGATGCAAAAAGGCGCCGAAGGAGGCGAGTCGGAAAAAGAAGCTCAGGCTCGTCAGCAATACTACGAATTTCGCGCTCGCACCCAAGCC
This sequence comes from Blastopirellula sp. JB062, assembly GCA_044439945.1. GTDB lineage: Bacteria > Planctomycetota > Planctomycetia > Pirellulales > Pirellulaceae > Blastopirellula. Next base: position 4,693 of record JBITAD010000007.1, on the reverse strand, counting down.
GCTCTTCGCGACTTGTACAAAGCGGAAAACGCATTGCGATACTTTATGGGCATCGCCGCCAACGACGGGCGCCTAATTCGCCCCTTGTCAGAGCCGAGCGACGCTTGGGTCAAGTTTGACTGGTTCCAAATTCATGAAGAAGCGATCGCCTTGTCGGCCGAACTGCGTCGTCAGCGTTGGCGTCTGAAACAGCGAGAGATCGAAATGATCGCCGCTCGCAATCAATTGCTGCCGCAATTGGACGTCGTCGGGCTCTATCGCTTCCTCGGCGTGGGCGACAACTTGATCTCGGGGAACAACACTGCGGCTGACTTCCCGGCGCCCGGTTCGACCGCCTGGCAAGAGCTGACCGGCGGCAAATATCAGGAATGGACGATCGGAGCTCAGTACAGCATGCCGATCGGTTTCCGCCAGGAGTTGGCAGGCGTACGAAACGCTCAGCTACGCATCGCTCGCGAAAAAGCGGTGTTGGAAGATATGGAGTTAGAAGTCTCTCACTTGCTGACCGATGCGGTTCGCGATCTCGACTCGAACTACAACTTGGTGCAGTCGAATCTCAACCGGTTGATCGCCGCCGACAAAGAGGTCGATTCGGTACAAGCCGCGTACGACGCCGGCACCGTGACGCTGGACCTGTTGTTAGAAGCTCAACGACGTCGCAGCGAAGCCCAGATCGCTTACTTCCAATCGTTGGTCGAGTACAACATTGCGGTCAAAGACGTTCATCTGCGAAAGGGAACCTTGCTTGACTACAACGGCATCTACTTGGCCGAAGGACCTTGGCCCGACAAAGCCTACTTTGACGCCAAGGGGCATGCTCGTCGCCGTGCAGCCAGCCACTATATGAACTACGGCTACACGCGCCCCGGCGTTATCAGCCGCGGCCCGGCGCCAAGCGGAACGCCAGTCGAAGAAGGAGTAATTTGGGAAGACGCGCCGATGCCGAGCGAACCTTACTTGGAAGAAGTGCCGACGCCGGCCGCTCAACCGACCCCAAGTGCGTTAGATACGCATGCGAAAGTCGCGCCGGCCGCCAAGCGATCGCAAGTCGCCGCCGGCGAAGGCGCCACGCTACGACCGATCGGCTTGAAAGCGTCGCAACCCAAACCGACGATCGCCAAAGTTTCGCTCGAACAGCCGACTCAGAAGAAGCGTTCCAGCAAACCGTCGAACTCGGCGAAGCCCAAGTCGCAGGCGAAGCTTGATTTTAATAAACTGGGGCTCTCCGACGTGATGAAAGAGATGGAAGTTCGGTCGTCGCCCGCTTCTCAACAACCGGCAGCCGCTGATGAACCTGTCAAGAATCCAACGACTGCTGCAACTGCTGGGACTGCTACAAAGTGGCAGGCCGCAAAACGTTGATTCGTTGGCGGTCGAATGCGGCGTGAGCCGCCGAACCATCTTTCGAGATCTTGATACTTTGCGAGGGGCCGGCGTGCCCCTCGCTTTCGATTCGGAGTCGCAACGGTATCACATTCCCGATACTTATTTCCTGAGTCCGACCAATCTAAACGCCGAAGAAGCGCTTTCGGTCATGGTGCTGTGCAGCGAATTGGGGGACGGCGGCGGACTGCCGTATTACTCGAACGCTCGCAAAGCGGCGACCAAATTAGAGAATAGTCTTCCGAATCGACTTCGGCAGCGGCTGCGTCGCGTTTCAGGCGCGGTCGAAATCAAGCTGAACCGCTCGCCGCAGCCGCAAGGCGCCGAGTCCGTCTATCAGCAATTGATCGACGCGGTCGGCGTTCGGCGTTCGGTTAGGATTCAATACAAAAGCTTGTATGACGAAGCCGATATCAGCACGAAGCTGTCGCCTTACAAGCTGCTCTTCAGCCGGCATAGCTGGTACGTTATCGGGCGTTCTTCCTTGCATCGGGCGACGCGTACTTTTAAGGTCGAACGAATAATTTCGCTTGAAGTGCTTGAGGACGAATTCAAAATTCCGCAAGGTTTTCGAGTCGAACGCTATTTGCGAAACGCTTGGCACATGATTCCGGAAACTGGCCCTGATCAGAAGGTGGTCGTTCGTTTTCATAAAATGGTCGCTGCGAACGTCGCCGAAGTGCAATGGCACAAGTCGCAGGAGGTTTGTTGGAACGACGACGGCTCGATTGATTATCAGGTCAACGTGTCGGGCCTGCGCGAAATGTCATGGTGGATCCTTGGTTACGGTCAACAGGCGACCGTGCTGGAACCGCCCGAGATGCAACAAATTGTCGCGACGCACGCACGAGCGATTCTCGACAAATATCCGCAAGCGACTCTTTGATCTGCGCCAGGAAACGATCGGTCGGCATATACTATTCGCAATCTTGGCGGCTGCGTAAAATAGACCCGTTTGTGACGCCAGCGAGCTCGGTATGTTTTTTGTTTTTGATGGGTTAGACGGCGTCGGCAAATCGACGCAGCAGACGCTCTTTACAGACTGGCTGAAGACGCAGGCGCCCAGCGTCGTCTCGTGTCGCGATCCCGGCAGCACTTCGCTCGGTGAGCGACTGCGATCGATCTTGCTAGATAAGAGCGACCTAGAGATCGCTCCATTGAGCGAGATGTTGCTGTACATGACCGCCAGATCGCAACTGGACGCCGAGACGATTCGTCCGGCCCTGCAGTCTGGCGGGGCCGTCGTTTCTGATCGGTACTTAATCGCCAACATCGCCTATCAAGGGTATGGCGGCGGAGTCGACGTGAATGCGATCCGCAACGTCGGTCTGGTCGCTACTGACGGCGTCTTGCCCGATGCCACTTTTTTATTAGACCTGCCGACCGAAACGGCGCTTGCTCGTTTGCAACGAACGCTTGATCGGGTCGAGAGTCGCGGGGCCGAATACTTTGAGCGCGTGCGACAAGGTTTTTTGGCGGAAGCGGAACGATTTGAACATGTGCATGTGATCGACGCCAGCCGATCGATCGAACAGATCCAAGACGACATTCGTTCGATTGCGTTAACCGTGATGAATCGACGGAGCACGGCATGAGTTGGGACCAGGTGAAAGGGCATGACCAGATTCAAGCGAAGTTTCGCACGGCGGTCGCCCGCGGCAGGCTGGCGAGCACGTTTTTATTCGTCGGGCCTCCGGCCGTCGGCAAGCGGAAATTTGCGCTAAAACTCGCCGAAGCGCTGCTTTGCGAACAAACTCCGCCGGCCGAACTTAATCCGTGCGGCAAGTGCGAAAATTGCGTCCAAGTGCAAGCGCATTCGCACCCCGATTTGATCCTAGTCGAGCGTCCGCCCAACCGTGCTCGGATTCCGGTCGAGTTGCTAATCGGCGACGGACAAAACCGGATGCGAGCGGGGCTGTGTCACGACATTACCTTACGACCCTATCGGGGCGGGCGTAAGATTGCAATCATCGACGACGCCGATTATCTAAACGTCGAAGGCGCCAACTGTTTGTTAAAGACGCTGGAAGAGCCGCCGCCGAAATCGGTGATGATTTTACTTTCGACCAGTTTGCAGCGGCAATTGCCGACGATTCGCTCGCGTTCTCAGGTTATTCGATTTTCTCCGTTGCCTAACGAGCTGATCGCGTCGCTCTTAGTTCAACAAGGAGTCGTCGCCGAACTGGACGAAGCGCGCGTCTTGGCCGAATTGGGGCACGGCAGTTTGCAGCGTGCGATGCAGGTCGCTGATCCCGAGCTGCGCGAATTTCGGTCCTCCTTGTTGCCGCGATTGGGGACGCCTGATTTCGCAAGCGTGGCATTGGCGAAAGAAACGGCGGACTTCGTCGATCGCGCCGGCAAAGATGCGCCGCCGAGACGAGCCCGGTTGATCTTGGTCATGCAGTTTGCCGCGGAGTTTTACGAACAGTTGATGCGAGCCTTGTGCGGTCGTCACGCAGTTGGCGATGACTTGCTCGTGAAGCAGGTCGACCGAGCCGTTCCGCGGTTTACGGCAGGCCCCGATGCGGCGTCGGCATGTTTAACCCGCTGCATCGAAGCGGAACAAGAGGTGGAAGCGAACGCCAATTTAGCGACGCTAATCGACGCTTGGTTCGACGATCTTTCAGCCGCAGGGCGTTTGGTGAATTGTTGATCGACGAAGAAGTCGCTACTCCGAAAGCGGGGTGTGCGTCGTCGTTTTTTGCATTTTGCGTATCGGGGCGATTTTTCCTATTGTGAAGGGAATGCCGGCTCTGCAGGTACGACATCCCTCCTTTTGCGCCTCATTGCGAGATTCTGGGGGAGGTTTTTCCCCTAGAATGTTGCAAAGACTGGACGTAAGGGCTGGCATTTGTCAGAATAAACCTCTGGTAAGGCATTTCCTGCGCTAGCTTCCCTTCTCGCGATTCCTCGTCTAGCTACTAGCGCTTATCACGGAGCGAAGTGAATGTCTCGTGCTCATCGCGGCTTCACCTTAGTCGAACTGTTGGTTGTGATCGCCATTATCGGCGTGTTAGCTGGTCTGTTGTTACCAGCGGTCAACTCTGCGCGCGAAGCCGCGCGGCAGACCCAATGCATCAACAATCAAAAGCAGCTTGCGCTAGGCGTGTCGCAATACGTCTCGAACAAAAAACGATATCCCGGTTACGTCGAACCGCTGAAAGATGCCTCGTTCGACCAGACTTGGATTCAGGCAATCTTTCCGTATATCGAACAGCCTGCGTTGTACGAATCCTGGCAAGGCGCCGCTAGTAAGAACGACGCGATTTCTCGCTTTACTCCGCGTCTTGACATACTCATTTGCCCCAGC
>JBITAD010000006.1:0-5196 GCA_044439945.1 Blastopirellula sp. JB062 | reverse complement strand
ATTGATGACGCGGCCTAAATTCGCCGATTGGATACGCCGATTAGGAAACCAACCGATCGCGGCCGGGCTCAGCTCGCCAGCGATGGAAACGCTTGCGGTCGTCGCTTATCGACAACCGGCGCTGCGAGCTGACGTCGAAGCGATTCGAGGAGTCAATTGCGGAGAAATCCTGCGCCAATTGATGGATCGCGATTTAGTGAAAATAAGCGGTCGCAGCGAAGTGTTGGGACGGCCCTACCTTTACTCCACAACTCGTACGTTTCTACGTATGTTTGGGTTGCGGAATTTAGACGATTTGCCTCGAGCGGACGAGTTTCGACGTCCGATTGGGGATTGGAATACTAACGAAACTAACGCATCTATTACTGAATCGACGGCCGAAGGCCGTGCGGAGTGAAAAGGAGCTTAACGTGTCGATCACGCTTTTTCCCCAAGTGTTTCGCACCGCGGAAGAGGATTTGTCGTTGACTTTGTCGCCGCTGTTTGCGCAAGCGCCGATTGAAGACGAAGAAGACGATCTGTATGAAGACGAGGATGATGACTGGGAAGAAGAGGATGATGACGAGTACGAATACGAAGATGTAGAAGACGACGAAGAGTACGAGGACGAAGAAGAAGACGAAGACGACGACGAGGAAGAGACCGAGTGGGAAGAAGTCGAAGACGATGAAGAGTATGAAGAGGACGAGGAGTACGACGACGACGAGTACGAAGAGTATGAAGATGACGACGAAGAAGAAGACGACGAGTGGGACGACAGCGAAGAGTAGTCGTCGCTAAGCTTCTTTCCGCCTTCCGAGCAATACCGACGAACGGCCCTAGCGAAACGTTAGGGCCGTTTTTCTTTGGAGCGAGAAAATCGCAAGCCGACAAGCCGAAATCTAACGCTTGCTATCCGGCTAGTCGACAATCATGCGATACAGATTTTCGCAAGCGGCTTGTTCCGTCTCAAACGTCTGGAGCCCAGTGCGGCGACCTCGCTCGCTGTAGTAGGTGCGCCACGTTCCATCGTCATGTCTCTCTAGGCAATGCGCTTCGTTCGGCAAACCGCCGTCCAGCGAATAGGCGTCGGCCGGCAAACGAAGATCGGCCAATTCCGCCTGAAGATCTTCTCGTTTCCTAGGCTTCTTGATCTCTTTCAAATAGCCGTCATTAAGCCAGTGGCGGACCGGCTTTGCTAAATCGTATTGCTCGCCGCCGCCAGGCTGATCGAACCAAGGAGCCGCTTTGCCCGCCAGCGCCGCCAGCGGTTTGAGCACCTCGTAAACATGATGCGGTTTGGCAAGCGTGCCGGGCGCCAGCGACAGTTCGTCCGGCGGTACTCCGGCAGGGCAAACGAACGTACCGCTGACGTACCCGTACCGATCTAGTATGGTCCCCGGCGGCAAGACGACGTGCTGCGGTTTTGCGGCGAAACCTTCATTAGGCGGCCAGCGGATCGAGCCGTCGGGTTTAAGCCAGATCGATTTCGCATCGGTAGGCGCCGCCGCGCTTGAAGCGGCCGGCGTCGTCGGTTCGGAAGGAGAGCAAGCGACGCCTGCAAACCAAAGCGTCAACAGACCTACGACGATGAGATGACGGGAAAGATTCGAGATCATGCGACGTCGTAAGGGAGACATCACGATTGGCATTCCCAAACGGAAGGATCAAACAGCGTTGCGACCCAACAAAAAAGCATGCCGCCGATTGGGCATGCTTAGAAGACTGCGATTAGCGTCTGGCTGGCTATTGCGTTACGGCTTGGCGTACTGAAGCGCTAATAACGTATAGCCGGTGACAAGCTGCGGATTACCTTCCATCCAGCGAGTCGTTTTGTTGACCCAACTGCCATCTTTTTGTTGACGGCCGAGCAGTTCTTTACGCAGTTCTTCTCGCCATCTGTGCTTGTCGCCGTCGGCCGTGACAAACTCCTCTTGCCCGAACGCGTCCAGCGCCTTGGCGTAAGTCACGTAGTAATAGAACAAGCCTTGTTGACCCATGCCCGGATTTTCGTCAAGCGAGTAATGCTTGCTCAACCAAGCGACGGCCGCTTTTACTCGGGGATCATCTTTATCGACCCCGGCGTAGATCATGCTTTTTAGGCCGGCGTAGGTCATCGACGCATAGCTGCGCAGACCGCCGTTGGGGGTTTCGCCCGCTTGGCTGCTTCCGCCGGCGGCGATGGTGTAATAAAAACCGCCGTCCGGATTCTTCGCCGGGAACTTCGAGGCGTTGTGCTCCGATTCCAAGTTTTGACAACGCGAGACGAAAATCAACGCTTTTTGCATCGCTTCGTCTTCGGGGCCGTTGCCGGTCGCTTTCAGCGCTTCCATCATAAATGCGGTATTCGAGAGATCAGGGCGTTTGTGTCCGCCGTAACCGGCGCCGCCGTAAAACGGGTCGGATTCTTCCTTCTCCTCGCTGGCGTCCCATTGGATGCCTTTCAAAAATTTGTCGGCGCCGGCCAGCAGTTTGTCGTACCGACCATCTTTGTTGGCGGCGGCGAATGCGAGGACCGACAACGAAGTCTCATAGTTTTTGTGATGACTTCCTTCCGAATAAATGCCGCCGTCTTCCTTGACGTTCGATTCGAGGTAAGTCAACGCTTTTTTGACGACCGGATCGTCGGCGGTGCGGCCATGTTCCAAAATTCCGGCGGCGCACAATCCAGTGACGCCGATCGGCGACGATTCGCTGAACGAGCCGTCCGCATTTTGCTGCGTAGCCAGAAAGTTAATAGCCGAAGAGATCGCTTGATCAAAGTCGGCGCGGTTGTCTCCCGCGGCCGAAACGGTCGCGGCGCAAGCGAATAGGGCGGCGATCGCCAGACTACGGCGAAAGGAAAACAAAGCGAGCATTCAATTTCCTCTTCTGAATGAAAGACCTATAAACGGATCGGACGCGGTCGGCGCGACGCCGATCCGTTTTCGTACATCAATCCGCTTAATAACCGGCGAAGCGTCGTCTGGCCTGCCACCCCGATTGATTTGGTGGGATGCTTCCATTCTAGAACCGCTGGCGGTCGAAGCCAGCAAGTTTCGGTCGTAGCGATTATTCGAGCACGGCCAAAATTTCGGCTTCGCTCATGATCAGCAGTTCTTGATCGCCGATCTTGATTTCGGTCCCTGCCCAAGCGGAGAACAAGACTCGGTCCCCTTCTTTTACGTCGTGCGAAGCTCGATTTCCGTCTGCGAGCAATCGCCCATCGCCGACGCTCAGGATGCGTCCTTGTTTGGGCTTTTCCTGAGCGGAGTAGGGAAGCACGATTCCGCCGGCGGTCGTCTCTTCGGCTTCGAGACGTTTCACCACCAGGTTATCCCCAAGAGGAACGATCTTCATCTTTGGATTGAACTCCATACAAGGCGCAAAGTCGCGATCGATCTGGCTTTCGCGAACCACTCTTCGTAACCCATGCGGATGGGAATGACGCAGCCATCCAGGCTTGCGCGTTAAAAGAGGCAAGTCACGATTCTGGCATGCCGCCGCGTCAGTATCAAGTCGAGAGAAATGACCCCCAATTGAGGATTATCTCTTCTTTTTTACTTGAACTTTGGCGGGCGTTTCGCTAGGTTGACGTTTCTGGTAATGCCAGTTTTATCGCGATCGACAGCAAATCGTCGCATAAAATTTCTCTTGAATCAGCAATGCGTCACATCGGGTTCGATCGTCCTAAAACGACGAACCTTTTTAATAAGCTTGTAGACGCGAAGGGATGCGCAAAAGTGCCGTCGAAACGACGGAGAAACGTCGTACCACCACGAGCAGCCGGTTTTTTGCTCGCTTGATTGATCGCGATTCGTCCATCTGCGGCGTTAGTCGCAACTAAGGTGTTCCCTTCCTCGATAACTGTGACGAATCTCGGCTAGTTCGCGCTCGAAACCGATTCGCCGATCGAATCGATCCGAAGCGTCGAGATCAAGCGAGCGCTTACCAACGCCGTTACGGCGATTGGTTCGTAGCGCACGTTCGCTTCGCCGGCTGGATCGAATGCCGCCTTGGATCGCGCTTGCGCGGTCGAAGGCGGCTTCTTTTTTCTCTCACGCGGCGCTGCAGAGAGAAAATCAATCAGAAGCCATCGCGACCAAAAACATCAGCCACGCCGCTAGCGCCGCCAGCGCCCAACGCAGCGCCACGGGACGCTTGACCGGAGGATTGGAACTGGGCAGCAGCAAAGACGAGTCAACCGGCGGCTTAGCGGACGAACGTTTCATCGCGGAGAAGATTCCTCGGTCACTTCAATACGAAAATCACGAACGAACGCGACGTCGAAATCATACACGTCGTCAAAGTCTTCGCGGCGATCTTGCGGCGATTTCTTCATCATGCCGATATCGATCAAGTTATACACGATATCGCCAAAATGGCCGGTCGTTTCGACCCCCCAACTATTGAGCACTGTTTTGGCCATCAAACCGTATTGCTGCAGCGCGAATGAACGAATCGCTTCGCAAAGCATCTGGCCGGTTAAATGCCGCTCCGGCTCGGTCCAGTCTTCCGCTTCGTCGTCATCATCATCGTCGTCGAACTCTTCGTCTTCTAAGAGCATCTCGTCGTCAATGTCGAGATCTTCGTCGTCGTCGCTTTCCAATTCGTACAGATTTTGACCGAACGATAACGCTTCGCGGACGAATTGGTACGCTTCCAGCTTAAAACGCGGATCTTCTTTCAGCATCCGCATAAAGTCGGAATAGGTTTCGTCTGTCATGTCTTACGCTAACGGGGCGAAATGTTGGGAAATGGTCGGGAACGCTTGCTTATTCAGCGGAGGGAGGATTCCCTTTTGCAGGCGAGTCGCGCTCGCTAGGGGGCGACTTCGTTTCGTGGCGATCTGGTTTGCGGCGTTTTTTCGTCGGCGGGGGAGCCGCTTTGACCACCGACAACACTTCCGACGCATCAACCAAGATGGTCCGATTGTCTTCCATGCGTAGCAAAATCTGACTAGCCAAAATCTCTTGGTTGATCACTTTGCCGCGACCGTCGCGGGTGACGACTTCGGCGCCGATCGACGGCAACTCGCGCTGTAATTCTTCGTACGTATCGTATTCGTAGCGAAGACAGCATTTCAGCCGCCCGCAGCGACCGCTGATCTTGGTCGGATCGAGCGTCGCTTTTTGCAGCTTCGCCATCTTCATCGAAACCGGGGGCATTTCAGACAAATGCGTATTGCAGCAGACCGGCTTGCCGCAATCGCCGTAATCCGCCAGCAGCTTGGCCTCG
>JBITAD010000005.1:0-5200 GCA_044439945.1 Blastopirellula sp. JB062 | reverse complement strand
TCGAGCAATCGCGCCGCCTACCGACGGCGCCTTCGAAAGAGCTTGTTCGTCACTGCGTCAGCGCGCTTTATTTCGCCAGCCTCGAAAAAGAAGAGCAAACCTCTTACAGCCTCCGCATCGAACTGATCCCACGCGTCATCTTTGAAGAATCAGAGATGGAGCGAAACGTCAGCTTTTTCCGTCTGAAGCGTCCCTTGCCGTTGACCCCGGCCAACTTAATCAAGTTAGGTCCGGCGCTAGATCCTGGCCAAACGTCGATTTTAGTGCAAGAGAAAGCGGGCCACTTCGAGATCTGGGGCATGGTCGCACGCGGCCGATCGCTGCACAACTCGATGATGGGCGAAGCTTCGCAGTGGTCGGCCGTCGGCCCGCACCCTGTCTTATTACGTTCGCGCGCGCCAGGGCATCTTGTCGCCGAAGTGCTTGATTATCGGGTGGGCGAATACAAATCAGGCGCCGTCGTCACCGACTATCTGCCGATCTTTCGAGACGACGGACCGGTGCGACGTTTTTTAGACAGCAAAAAGCTAGCGGACGCGCCAGGCCGGTTATCGATTTTGCCCATCATACAACGCGTCGTTCGCCGTGCGGTCGAGATCGGACATGGCGGTATTATTATCTTCGCCGATATCGCCGAGTATGCGCGGCTGCTTGAGCACGAGCCTGACTTGTTCGATTCCAAGTACGACATTTCGCTGAGCGATTCGATCTCGATCTATCGGAGCAGCGAACAAAAAAGTCGGCGTTGGTCGCGCGCCAATTCCGCGCAGATCCGACGCATCGACCCAAGCGAAGGCGACTTTGCTAAACGCAGCCCCGCCACGCCGATCATCTCAGCCGCGGAAGTGTTCAAAGGCAAAATTCAGAATCTATCGAACGGACGCTTCTTATCGAAACTGGCGCGCAATTGGGCCTCGGCTGACGAAATGGCGGCGCAAAACCGACGTCGCGGCAACAGCCAAGGCTACAACGTTTGGAAAGATCTGTTACAAGCGTCCGAAAGAGCGGTGCGCGACGCCGAATATGCCATCGGAAGCCTCGCGAGTCCTGACGGCGCTTTGCTGATGGGTACCGATCTTAGCGTGCTTGGGTTCGGCGTGATGATTCGCAACGTCGGCAAAGTGGCTGAAATGCATAAAGCCCGCGACGTCGCCGCTTCTCGGCTAGAACGTTTCGATCTCAGCGAGTTCGGCACGCGTCATCAATCGGCCGCTTGGCTCGCCAGCCGCCTAGAAAGCGGCATCATCTTCGTCCTTTCCGAAGACGAAACGATCACCGCCATGATGCGGTGGCGCGAAAAAACGATCGCCTGGCGCCCGGTAACCATTGATAATATCAGCGACGGCAAGTGGCTGGAGGAAGTAGAATAAGCGAACCCCCGTCCCTATCGAGATCGGACGCGACGCAATGGACGAATATTTAAAACTGGCGATCGAAGAAGCGAAAATCGGCCTCTCCGAAGGAGGCGTTCCGATCGGATCGGTTTTGGTCGTCGATGGACAAATACGCGGACGGGGTCATAACCGCCGCGTCCAGAAACAGAGCGCCATCTTGCATGCCGAGATGGATTGTCTTGAAGCGGCAGGTCGATTAACCGCTCGAGAGTATCAACGGGCAACGCTGTACTCGACGTTATCGCCATGCGACATGTGCAGCGGTACGGCGCTGCTCTACAAGATTCCGAAAATCGTCATCGGCGAAAATCGCACCTTCCAAGGGCCTGAAGAGTACGTTCGCAGTCGCGGGGTGCAGTTGCAAGTCGTCGACAGTCGCGAATGTTATGAACTCATGCGAGAGTTCATCGCCCAACGTCCGCAACTCTGGAATGAGGATATCGGCGTTTAGCTCGTCAAACGCGGAATTCTTAAAACGCAACGAAAAAATTTGACACCTGTCGATCGTTGCGATAATCTCGCATTACTGATTTCACGCGAAATCAACAGATTCCTCCCCCCACCCCTCTACACCCGCTTCTCCCCCGTCCGCGACGATCCGCTCTTATTCAGTTCGCGCTTATTGCGATCTGCTTGAATCCGTTCGTCGCTTACGATTTTCCCGCCTGCAAGTTTGCGCTCGGAGCTGACCGCCATGCTCGCTAGATTTCTGCTGATTTCGTTATCCGCCACGCTGCTACTCAACGCTGATTTCCGCTTCGCAATCGCCGCAAAAAGCCCGCAACTGTCGGCCGGTACCGCCAAAGTCGACATCACGGATTATAGCGCCGGTCCCGTCAACGATCCGTTATTCGTCAAAGCGGTAGCGTTGCGTCAAGGCGAACTGACGGCGGTCCTGATTTCGGTAGACGCCGTCGCCATCGGCGAATTGGGACGCATCAAAAACGACTACCTTCCGACCGTCCGTAAGCGGCTTCAAGCGGAACTAAACATTCCTCCCTCGAACGTGATCGTCAACGCGAGTCACTGCCACGGCGTGATCTTGAGCGACATTGCCGATCATACGGTTCAAGCCGTCCAACAAGCGGTCAGTCGCCTCGAACCGGTTCGGGTCGGCGCAGGCGTCGGAAGCGAGAATCGCATTATGGAAAATCGTCGCTTAAAGCTGAAAAACGGGAGAGAGGTCGACGTGCGACATGCGTACTCGCTGCCGCCCGATGAAGAAGTCGCCAGCGTCGGTCCGACCGACCCGGAGATCGGCGTTCTGCGACTTGAGCGCGAGAACGGCGATACGCTGGCGGTGATCTACAACTTTGCCTGCCATCCGATCCAGGGCGTACCCAGCGGAGGAAATACGGCGGACATTATCGGCTATTCGTCGAAGGTCATCGAGGAAAACCTCAGCGATGGGACGCTTGCTTTGTTCCTGCAAGGCTGCGCCGGCGATATTAACCCTGCCTACTACAAAGACGTCGATCATCCGCGCAGCGCCGAACCTCTCGGCAATTTGCTAGGGCTAAGCACGCTGAAAGCGGTTCGTCAAATTAAATGCCAAACCGACAATCGGTTGAGCGTCATCCAGAAAAAGCTCACCTTGCCGCGGGGCGACATGGCGAATCGTATCGCAGAATTAGACGCGGAAGAGCGACGCCTGTTGACGACGCTGCGCGGCACCACATTAAACTACAAGACGTTTCTCGCCCTGACCGTCAAATACAAATTATCGCCCGAGTTCCCTTCGTACTATTCGCATCGGTACATGTATGACGAGCTTCAAGAGCGAAGCGATCTCAAGTCGCTCGACGCTCAGAACAAACGAGCCATGCGAGCCTATCTGCAAAACATCTTTACGATGGAAAAGCTAACGCGTCTGCAAGCCAATCGATCCCTCTTGCGCAAACACCAAACCAACATGGTCGACTCAGGCAAACGAACGATCGACGTCGAGGTCGTCGGGGTTCGGATCGGCGACTTCGTACTTATCACTTTTCCCGGCGAATTGACCAGCCCGGTCGGAATGAACATTAAAGACGCTTCGCCGCACGACCTGACCTTCGTGGCCGGCTATACGAACGGCTATATCTATTACTGCCCTACGGTCGAACAAATGCGAAATGTGGGCGGAGCCCAAGAAGACAGCGATTGCTTGCTGGCTCCGCAATGGCAAGAAATATTTGAGTCGACCGCAAGCGAGATGCTAAAGCAACTGTAACATCGCTGGTTTTAAGCGTATTACGCTGGCCTGTTTGTCGACGTCTATGACGTCGTCTGCGGGGGCGTTTGCTGCTGACCGACGACCGCTTCGTCGCATTTGACGACTTCAAAGCCCAGGTCTTCTAGCATGCGATAGTCGTCTTCGGCCTGTTGACCGCTGGTGGTCAAATAATCGCCGAGAAAGATCGAGTTCGCCGCATACAGCCCAAGCGGCTGCAAGCTACGGAGGTGAATCTCGCGACCGCCGGCGATCCGCAATTCGCTGTTCGGATTCGCAAACCGATACATCGCCAAAATCTTCAGGCAACGACGGGGCGTTAAGTCACGCCCTTGTTCATGAAGCGGCGTCCCTTCGATCGGGTTTAAGAAGTTAACCGGAATCGATTCGACGTTCAAATCACGCAGTTCGTTGGCCATGCGGACGACGTCCAGGTCGGTCTCGCCCATGCCGACGATACCGCCGCTGCAAAGCTCAATGCCGGCATTTCGTACCGCAGCGAGCGTTTCGATTCGATCTTCGTACGTATGGGTCGAGCAAATTTTTTCGTAGTAATCTTTGCTCGTATTCACGTTGTGATTTACGCGATCGACTCCGCAAGCTTTCAGCCGATCGGCCTGATCTTGCGATAACAAACCTAGACAGGCGCAAATCTTCAGGTCGTATTTCTCTTTGATCTCCGGCACGATCGTCTCGACCGCATTCATCTCGCGTTCGTTCGGGCCGCGTGCCGAGATCACGATGCAGTACGTCTTAACGCCTCGTTCGGCGGCGACTTGCGCGCCTTGCATCAATTTATCGCGACTGAGAAAGTTGTATTTGGGAATTTCGGCGTCAGAGACTTTCGACTGCGAACAATAACCGCAGTCTTCCGGGCAGAGACCGCTCTTGGCGTTCATCAATTGATAAAGTTGAACCTGCTTGCCGAAACGTCGTTTGCGCACGGCGAACGCCGCCGACATGAGATCGAGCAGTTCGTCGTCGTCGCTTCGCAAAATCGCCAGACCATCCTCTTCGCTCAGTCTAGCGCCGGCCAACACGTCATGGGCCAACTTCATCCAGCGGTTTTCGGTCGTTTGAGCCGTCTCTTCAACAATCGCCATCGATCAATCTCTTTGCCCAGATGTAGGATGCGGATTTGTCACGCATTGTAAAACGAAGCGAGATGAGAGGATAGGTCACGGCAGACCGGTCTCGCTATTTATCCTGGCCTCCCCAATTTTTATTCTTAATTGCCCATTCTCGCTGGAATGATCGCAATTTCGCAAGAATATGAAGTCTCTCACTCTCTTTGCCGAAAAACCAGAACAACCCCTAACCTGGGGTCTAGTCGCTGTTCACGTTTCTTGGGGAGACTACGCCATGCAAATCGAAGCTCAGGCAAGCACGACTGCGACAGCCGCCGCCCAGCCGTTGACGGCCGACGATAAATTGCAAAGCCTGTTTAGCGAAATCTTGCAACAAGCGGGGCGATCAGGCTATCAATCTGCCGAAGCGTATGCCCCTGACCAATCGCTAGAAGAAGATGTTCGCACGAGTTGGGAGGAATGGTTCAGCCCTCAAGTGGCCGCCAGCTACGCCGCCGATTATGACC
>JBITAD010000004.1:3559-5203 GCA_044439945.1 Blastopirellula sp. JB062 | reverse complement strand
TGTCTCCCTTTCCGCCCGAGCTTTCCGCAAACGCTCTCAAAGAACTGACCAAGCTCGGCGTGCAAGTTCGCAACCACCACAAGGTCAAACAAGTGAACGCCGACTCGGTCATCGTCACGCACGAAGACCAAGCGATGACAATCCGCGCCCAAACCATCATTTGGGCCGCCGGCGTTCAGGCGTCTCCTTTAGGGCGCAAGCTGGCCGAGCGGACCGGCGCCCAAACCGATCGCGGCGGACGCGTGATCGTCGAGCCCGACTTGACCCTTGCCGACTATCCCGAAATTTTCGTCATCGGCGATATGGCCTGCTATCCGCATCAAGGCGAACACCCCTTGCCGGGCGTCGCTCCGGTGGCGATGCAACAAGGCAAATACGCCGCCAAGACGATCGTTAATCGCCTGCAAAACAAGCCGACCGAACCGTTCCGTTACAGCGATCCCGGCAGTCTGGCGACGATCGGTCGCTCGAAAGCGGTCGCCGTCTTGGGAAGTTGGAAGTTTACCGGTTTTTTGGCTTGGTCGCTCTGGCTAATCGTCCACTTGATGCAACTCATTCAGTTCGAGAATCGAGTGCTCGTGTTGATGCAATGGAGTTGGGCCTACTCAACCTTCAACCATTCGGCGCGACTAATTACCGGCGAAGACTATCGCCAAGAAGAACTAAGCGAACTGACCGAGTCTTAGCGACGCGACCATTGCGATCGAGCCCATGCAAACCTTGCGAAGCCTGAAATTTGATTCGCTCGACGCCGCCGTCGACGAAGCCCACTCGTTGCTTGCCGCCGGTTACGAGCGACAAGGAAATTGGTCCTTGGGGCAAATATGCCGTCATCTGACGCTCGTACAAGACCCGAGCGTCGACGGTTACCCCCGCTGGATGTCGCTGTTCGCATTTTTGCGGCCGGCCATGCGAACCTGGCTGTTGCCCAAATTGCTAAGCGAGGACTCGCCGCGAGGGATTCGCACCGCATCCATCTTTCAGCCGCCGGTCGAACTTGCCGATGCGGACGAAGTCGACAGGTTTGCTCAAAGCGTCGCTCGCCTGCACGCCTATCCCGGCCAATACGCGCCCCATCCTGCGTTCGGCCGCTTGCCGCGCGAACAAATTCTCGAAATTCACGCCGCACATGCCGCGCATCACTTACGCTTTTTAAATGCCTGTCCATCCAGTGCAGCGGCTCGATAAGGGTGCGGAAATCTCTTTCATAATCACCCACAAATATTCCTTATCAAACATCGAGTATTTCCGCTCTACGCAGCACTTAATGCAGGGTGGCTATCCGCCGCTTGGGTCGTGTCAATTAATCAGCGAAGCGGCAGAATTTCGAGCGAACCTTGCGGGCGTTTCAACTCTCCGTCTGCTACGTTCGCTCCACCGCGCCAACAGGTTTTGAAGATTTCCCGGTTTGTTTCAATCCAAAGCGTCTTGCTGCGCATTGGGTGCGATCAGTTGCCTTGCGTTTCGCCTATGTCGGCAAATCTCGGCCACGAAATCGGTTTTGAAACCAGTCTTAGAAACAAGTGAGAAGGGGGAGCGTTAGCGGCATCCGGCTTACTCAATCGAAACGTCAAACAGCGACGCCAACTGCAGCCACCCGGCCGCGTCAACGCTTAATCTGCGCAGATCGTTCGCCGCGGCGCC
>JBITAD010000004.1:0-3549 GCA_044439945.1 Blastopirellula sp. JB062 | reverse complement strand
AACTTCGGCCAAATCGCATCGCGAGATAGTTACGTCGTCAAAGCGAACGCCGAAAAAGCGACTGCGACGCAAACGGCAATCAACCCAGGCGACCGACTCGAAACGGGCTTGGTCAAAGTCGGCCTCTTCAAACTCGCATTGCTCAAAGCGGCAATTTCTTAGACGCGCCCCGCGCCAAAAAGAATAAGACAACTGACATTTCTGAAAGACGACATGCTGCCAGTTCGACTCGCTAAAATCAGCGCCGATCCACTTCGAGCCAATGCCGAACGTTTGTCGAAATTGCCCGCCGAGCAAACGAGCATTCGAAAAATCGGAGGCCGAGACGACCACGTCGCGCAGCGCCAAGTTAGGCAACTGCGCTTTGCGCCAACTGACCTGATCCAAGCGCGACTGGGCGATGCTCAAGCCTGCGAGTTTCGCCTCGATTTGATCGCCGGAAACTCGCAACGCATCGTACGTTTCGCCCGCCGCCAGCACGGCCGGCTCGCAAGGCGCCAGACGGTCTTCTTCGGGCAGTTCAGGCGGAAAAATTGCCGACGCCTTTGGAGCCATGTCGCCGCTTACTCTTCGTCATTCGACGAAAAAGTGCCGATCAGATCGCCTTTGACGACGGTGAACGACAGATTTTTGTCGTCCAGGCTGACCGCCGGCAACAGTTCTTCGTCGATTTTGTGCAGCAGTTTTTCGGCGACGCCCGATTCCGATAAGGCCGGGTCGAGCAAGATCAACGAACCGATTACGTTGCCGCTGGTCAAAAAGTGCAGATCGAACATGCCGACTTCGGCGTCGTCGGCCCCCAACAGAACGAAGCGTTCCGAGCTTTCGGTTCGAACCATGCGTACGAATTGAATATCCACGTGTTTTACCTAATCGATGATTTGCGTTTGTACGATCGCTTTGATTTTTTGTCAGACTCGCTGAAATCAAACAACGACGTCAGCGTCTTGCCTGACTTTTGATAACGCATTCCGGTTCCTGGGACGCTGGCCGAAACGTACTTGCGGCCATTGGCGCTCATGCCGCCTCGAAAGCCGGGAATGCCCAACGAAAACCCAACGCCGCTCTTGCTGAAATTAATCCGCAGCGGCCCCAACGAGATTGATTTGCGATAGGACCAGCCCACGACCGATCTCCCCAGAGTGTGACGTTGCTAGAGCCGGCTGCCAGCCCGCTTGGCGACGGAGCATTTTGTTTTCGATAACGCACGCATCAATACGTGAAAATCAGGCAATCGCGTTCGAAACGAAAACTGGCAATCGGCTCTCAAAGTTTTACCGTCGTTTGCGACCGCCTGCCAGCATCACGCCGGCGCCAATTCCTAAACTTGAAGCGAGAACGGCGAAAATCAGCAGCCAAACGGCGATCGAATTGATTTCGGCCGGCGCACTGTCGTCGATCGTATGCGGGCGATCCGCAATCAACAACGGACTAATTTGCCGCCGATTCGGATCATCGCCTGACATGAACGGCGTTCGATAGGCCCAGTCTTTGTAGAAAAAACCGTCGACCGTCAGTTCCAGATGCAGATCATCACTAACTTCCCCTCCAGGCGGCAGTTGGCGCGAACAAAGAACGACCGGATACGAATCTTTAAATTCTTTCCGAGTCGCCGGATCCGAATCAGCTTGCGAGACGATCGGCACGTCAAGCGGCGCAAAGACGACGATCTCGTAATAAAAATCTAGACCGCGGCGCCTGGCCGTTTCGGCGTCGACCGCAATTTTAGTAATCCGTCGCGCCATGCCGCGCACCCGAACCGCAGCGCCCCGATTTTGGCGCGGTTCGGTCAGCAACCGCGGCAAATCAAGCGGCTGCGCCGCAGCGGCAAGTTGATCGCGCGGAACCGATGCGACCGCCGCCAGACATTGATAAAACGATTCGTTTTCCTGACCTGTAAACGAGCTACGATCACGAACCGTATCGAACTCGCCGATATCGACCCCTTGAGCCGCCAGCAAGACTTGCCCCGCATTGACGCCGGTGCGAGCGCTGACTTGATCAGGATGCCACGAGACGCGCTGCGTAACGGCGGCGATCGTCGGGTGCGGCGAATCGGCGGGAGCGATCCGTTTCAAAAAGTAAGCCGCAGCGCTAATCGGCTGATCGATGGCGCCTTCGGGCTGACCCAGAAACGGCCGAAATCGCTCGGGCAAGCTTAACGACAACAACTCGACTCGCTCTACAGGCGGCTGATCAGCCCCGCTTGGCAAGACTTCCAACGCATAATAGTCGCCCAGATCGTAGGCGGCGCCAAGCTCAGGCAAGATCGGTCGTCTTTCAATTTTTACAACGCGACCGACCAACAAAAAACAATCAAGCCGCGACTCGGCAGGACGTTCGAGAAACGCGTGCCAGTCAGGCTCCACCTGAAGCCAGCCTTCGATTTGCTTCGGCTTCGGCCGACGGATCCGCGAGAGCAGGCGAATCAGCGGCTCTTGTTCCGCTTCGTTTAACGCCTCGTCGTCGGAGAACATTTTATGGTAGCTCTCGTCAAAACCGATCCCGGCCATGTAACCCTGCGGGGTCGAAAGATCGATCTGGTCGACCTCCGGTACGTCGCCGCTGCTGACGGCAAGCGTCGTCAGCAGCCACAGCGTCGTCAACGCTGCGATATTTCGCGTCGGCCTATTCCGATTCATGATCGCTCTCTTGGTCGTTGGGACGCTGCTCGAATTCGGCCTCGACGATTCGCAGTTGATCGCGCACCGAAACGCCCGAATCGATTTCGCCCGCTTGCGCCCGAAACTGTTCGGCCTGTCGCGCGCGAATCTTTCGCTCCGCCTTCGAATCCGCATCATTTCCTTTTCGCAATAACAAGCCGGCGATCGCCAGGGCCGCCGTGACTGATAACGCGATACCCAGCGTCAACTGCCAAGGGGTCCAAGTTTGCAAAGGGGGCGGGGGAGACCAAGCCAAGTTCTTTGAAAGAAGCAGCGGCGCCGTGTAAACGCCTCCTTCGCCTTTATAAATCCAGCGTTTAAAGAAAACGCCGACCGCCGTCGCCGGCTGGTCGATTTTCAGCCCAACCGGAAACTGGTCTGGCAGTTCCAGCGAATAGATCACCGTCGGATTGGCGTCAGCCCCGGAAAAGAGCCAAATTTGCCACAAATGATCGACGCCGATCTCCTCGCGCTCGGCTTCGACCCTCACGACGCGTTTGATGACGCCCGAGATGGCGACCAGTTTGCCGCGATACTCGTCAGGCTGACGGTACAACTGCGCAAATTGAACCGGCTCGGCCTGAGCCGGGGTCAAAGCGTCGCCAGGCATTTTTTGCAAAGTCAAAAAGATATCGCGCCACGCGGCGAACTCGGCCTGACGAAAAACGGTATCGTCGCGAATCTCGGCAAGCAGCTCTGGGCCGATCGTCGGTTCGCCGGGGGTCAATTGGGCGCCTCCCCGATTCATCGTAAAGGGAGTCGCAGGGACGACCCGAAACGCCCCTTCGACCGGTTGATCTTCGACCGTTTTTCTCGGGACACGCGTATCAATCGTTTCGCTAGACTGCGCCGTTGGCGGCGGATCGCCAAAAAAACGACGCCAAGT
>JBITAD010000003.1:0-5205 GCA_044439945.1 Blastopirellula sp. JB062 | reverse complement strand
AAAAACGAGTGCAAGAGGTCGCCCAAAAAGTCATTCCTTGCACGGTCGGCGTTTCAGTCGGAGGCGCCCAAGGTTCCGGCGTCATCGTGTCGGAAGACGGCTACGTCATGACCGCCGGGCATGTAATCGGCAAACCGAACCGCGAAGCGATCATTACGCTGCCTACAGGCAAACGAGTCAAAGCGAAAACCTTGGGCACCGATCGCAGCATCGACTCCGGGCTGCTTAAGATTACGACCCCCGGAAAATACGACCATCTAAAAATCGATCAGTCCGACCAACTTCGCGAAGGCCAATGGGTGTTGGTGACCGGTCACCCCGGCGGGTACGAAAAAGATCGGTTGCCAGTCTTACGGCTCGGACGCGTCTTGGCGTCGTACGAAGACGTCGTGGCGACCGATTGCGTGTTGGTCGGCGGCGATAGCGGCGGCCCGTTGCTGGATATGGACGGCGACGTGATCGGCATCAACAGCCGCATCGGCAACCGGATTACGGCCAACATGCATGTCCCCTCCGACGCTTACTCTGAGAATTGGGAGCGACTGTCCGACGGCGAAGTTTGGGGCAAATTGCCCGGAACGCGGCCGATGTTGGGCGTTCGTTGCGACAAGGAGAAAAAGGCGCCGATCGTCGTCGAAGTGACCCCTGATTCGCCCGCCGCCAAAGCCGGCGTCGAAGTGGGCGATCGGATCGTCCGATTTAACGGGCGCGAGACCGCATCGTTTGAAGATCTTAAATTGCTGGTCGATCAGACCAGCCCCGGCGATCAAGTCGAACTGATCGTCGAGCGCGGAGAGCGAACCTTGACGTTCAGCGACGTCGTCATTCGAGACGCGCGCGAAGTCGGGGGTTAGTTTTCTCGTTTCAGCAGCTTCTCTCTTGTCTTTAGTTGAGGATGAACATAATGGCGAAACTTGCGCGCAAGCGAACGGCCTGGAGCGTCGCCGCCCTGTTGGCGGTCGTCGCGGTCGGCGGATTCGCTTTCGGCCAAGAGCGGCACGAAGGTATGATGGCTCGTTTTCTGCAAAAAGTGAACGAGCGCAGCAACGTACGCGTGATGGCCGCATTTCGCGAAGTCGTCGCCAAGCCGCACGACTCGACGATCGAACTGCTGATCGAGAAAGAGCGAATCGCCCTCGGCGGCATCGTCGACGCGCAAGGGTGGGTCATCACCAAGGCGAGCCAGGTGCTGGCCCAGCCGAATCTCGACAAGTTGGTTTGCCGATTGTCGAACGGCGATACTTACGCCGCCGAAATCGCCGCCCAAGACGGCAAGTTTGACGTCGCGTTGGTCAAAATCGAAGCGACCGGGCTGAATCCGATCGAGATGGCCGATACCGAACCGGTCGTCGGCAGCTTGCTGGCCACCACAAGCCCCAAGGACGAGCCGCTTGCGATCGGCGTCATGAGTTCCGCCGCACGGACGATTCAAAGCGAGTTCGGCGTGCTCGGCATTCGTTTGCCCGGCTCAGGCGAAGACGCCAGCGAAGCCCGGGTAATGCAAGTTTTCTCCAAAAGCGCCGCCGACAAGTCGGGCTTGGTCGTCGGCGACCTGATCCGCTCGGTCAACGATATCACGATTTCGTCGGCGAACCATTTGCAACGCGCGATCCGCGGATATCAGCCGGGCGACGTCGTCCGCTTAACAATCGCGCGCGGCGACGGCGAAGTCGACGTCTTATGCACCCTGGGAAACCGTTTTACCGGCACAGACGGCCCAGAAGGGATGGCTCGACACGAATTCCAGAATCATTTGGGGGGGCCGCTTAGCTCGCGGCGCAGCGGATTTCCGACCGCCTTCCAGCACGATACCTTTTTACGCCCCGAAGATTGCGGCGGACCTGTCGTCAATTTAGACGGCAAAGTGGTCGGTCTGAATATCGCCCGGGCGGGGCGAGTCGCCAGTTATGCGATTCCGGCAAGCATTTTGTCGGAAGTCGTTCAGCGGTTAAAATCGGAGGCTGCTCCGCAGACCGTTTCGACCGGTGCGGAAGCGTCGTTATAATTTCCGCACCCACGAAACGCCCTGGATCTGAACGTCATGAAGGATGCCGAACAACTCCGCCATAAGTTGCAAGAACTGCAAAGCGAGTTGCGTGAAATTGATGAGCTAGACGGCGAAACGCGTCGCTTGCTCGAAGGCGCCATGGAAGAGATTCACGAAGCGTTGCGCCACGACAACCCAGACGCCCTGCAACACCCTTCGCTCGTCGACAACCTCAATCGGGCGACCCAAGATTTTGAATCGTCGCACCCGGGGCTGACCCGCATCGTCGGCAATATGATCGACATTTTAGGTAACGCGGGAATCTAATTCGGAACGCGACGCTTCTTTGTTTGCAGCAAAAAAAAGCCGCATGTCTGGCATGCGGCTAACTGATCTGCGGCGAAGCGACTTCACTTTTACGTCAGATTCGGCAAGCCGCCGTCGTTGCAGAAATCTGGATTGCCGAACGTTTCGATCTGATGCCCCATCGCTTGGGCGCACGAAATCCACAGCCGATTATGGGGAACGTTTTCGTAGCGTAACGAACGCCCCATTTTGAAGCCGAGCCCGCCGCCGACCAAAACCAGCGGCACGTCGTTCAGCGTGTGCGAATTTCCTTTGCCCAACTCGTTGGTCCAGACGATGGTGGTGTTGTCGAGCAGCGTGCCGTCGCCGCCGGGCTCGGGCGTCTCGTCTAATTTTTTCGCCAAGTAAGCGAGTTGTTCGCAGAACCAAGTGTTGATCTTGATTAACTTCTCGCGCGCGTCTTTGTCGTTATCCGGTTTGTGCGAGAGCGAGTGATGCCCGTCGTCGATGCCGAGCCAGCGCATACGCGCTTGACCGACCGAGTTGGTGTACTGCAACGTCGCGACGCGGGCGGCGTCGTTGGCCAAGCTGTTGACCAACAAGTCCATTTGCATCTTGCTAATCGTGGGCATGTTGTCGTTCTTTAACGGAACGCCGGGTTCCTGAACCGGAGCCTCTAAGGCCAGCTTCTGATCGCCGGCCGATCGAAGCTCTTGCTCCATTTGCCGGACGAAGGTCGCGTGCTCTTCCAGCCGCCGCTTGTCTTCGCCGCTGACGAAACGTTCGACCCGTTTAAGATCATGTCGCACTTTATCGAGCACGCTTTGCAAGCTTTCGCGATCTTTGACTTGACCGTACAGCTTGTCGAACATTTGATACGGATCGTCGATCGGCGCGACCGGCTTGTTCGGTCCGGCGTAGACCATCCGCGTCCATGGATCGGCTCGATCCGGTACGTTAACCCCAAACTCCAACGAACCGAAACGGGTTCGAGTCGCTTCCTGTGATTGAAAAAATTCTTTCAACTCTTGATCGATCGACAGCCCTCGCGCCCAACCGGCCGGCGTATTTCCGCCGCCTTGGATATTGCCTGGAAAGAGTTCGATGCCGGTCAGCAGACAGCTCATGCCGCGCATGTGGCTGTCTCCGTCGCCGCGCACCCGATCGCAAACCCCTTTCATCACCAGGGTCTTGCTCTTGTACGGCTCAAGAGGGGCCATGATTTCTTTGAAAGCGAAATCGGCGCCAACTTGGTCCGGCCAGTAGGCGTCGGGGACGATGCCGTTGGGGCTGAACATCACGACCATTCGGCGTTTGCGCAGCTCGGGACTCGCCGCCATGCCCAAGCTTGGCAAGCTGCTCAACAGCGGCAATGCGGCTGACGAAACGCCCAGATTACGAACGAATTCTCGTCTAGTTAGTCGCGACATGTGCGGCGTTTCCTTCGGATGGCGAGTGAGTCGCAGCGACCGTGGCGATCGATACGAGCAACTTGCGGATATGGAAATTCGATTGCTCGAACGAATCGATTAACTCATCTCGAACGTTCGGCCCGTACGCGTTAATCGGATGTTTAACGCAGTGATGAAACAATTGATCGACGAAAGCGCCATGCGCCGAGCGGCTGGCGACGATGTGGTTCGCCAAGTCGCGGGCTCCTTCAAATTTTACCGTCTCGCCATGCGAGGCGGCAAATTCGGAAACGGCGTCGATCGGTCTTTCTCCGTCCGTTTGGCGATAACGGCCGATCGCATCAAAATGCTCGAGACTGAATCCCAGCGGATTGATAATTTGATGACAACCTTGGCAAGCGGCCGGCTCAGTCAAAACCGTCACCTTCTCTCGCATCGTCATGCCGGCGTGGAAATCTCCATCTTTAAACTCGGTCGCTTGCGGAGGCGCTGCGAGCGAACGCCCCAACAGATGCCGCGTGACGAAAACCCCGCGATGAATCGGCGAGGTAAACTCTTTATACGCGAGCATCGACAACATATAAGGATGCGTGACGACGCCGGCTCGATGCTCCGCTTCAAAAGCGACGGGCCGAAATCGTTCGTCCCCTTCCTGCGGCAAGCCGTACAGCTTGGCCAAGCGGTCGTTGACGAACAGTTGGTCGCCCAGCAACAGTTGTCGATAGTCGGCGCTTTCGCCCCAGACGACGTCGTCGACGAACAAGTCGAGCGAGGTTCGCAGGTCCGCGGCGACTTGCTCGCTAAATTCCGGAAAGACCTCGGAGTCTTTAACGATGCTTTCTTTCTCGTCCAATTGCAGCCAATGATGAAAGAAGCCGCGCAGCTTCGCTTTAGCACGCGGGTCTTGCAGCATCTTTTCGGCTTCGCTGCGAACTTGCTCCGGGCGCTCGATCCAGCCTTCTTTCGCCGCTTGAAACAAGTGAGGGCTCGGCATCGTATCCCACAACGCGTACGACAATCGCGATGCGACGTCGTAGCGATCCGCAGGCGAATTTTCTAAGTTCACGTAAAGAAAACGGGGCGACTTCAACGTTAGCAAGACGCAACGCTTCACCGACGTTTCAAGCGGCGTCTCGTCGTCGAACAGCTCGTCGACGTAAAAGCTTTGATCTGCTTTCGTCAACGGGCGACGAATCGCTCGCTCGACGAACTTCGTACAAAACTCCTTCGCCTTTTGCCGGCGATCAGCCGCTTCGTGCTTGGTTTTCGCCAATTCGTCGAGATGATCGACGACGTACGAGGCCGCTTCCAACGCGCCGCTGGTCGTCGCTTCGTCCCAAGCCTTCGAGATCGATACCCCGCGTTGATAGCCGGAAACCGAGTCGTCAGCCGGCAGCTTCGCCGACGTGATGAACAATTCCGGCGCATGCTTCGGCGATAAGTTGCGGGCCGTTAACAACGTGCGAGCTTTGCGCGGCGGCTTCCATTCGAGCCGCACCG
>JBITAD010000002.1:0-5207 GCA_044439945.1 Blastopirellula sp. JB062 | reverse complement strand
CAATGCGTTTGCGGCGGTGGCCTGCCAAAAGTCTTCGACCAGTTCGCTATCGAATTCGCCGATTTTGGGCGAATGAAACGTCGCGTTAAAGACCAAAAAATAGCGTCCCGACAGGTCTATCGCCGTCGTGCACAACGTCTCTTCCATCGGCAGCGTGAAGTGGCCATAGCGACGGATCCCTTTTTTGTCGCCGATCGCCTGTCGGATCGCCTGGCCCAAGCAGATGCCGACGTCTTCGACGGTATGATGCTGATCGACATGCAGATCGCCGTCGGCCTTCACTTTTAAATCAAAACATCCGTGTCGCGTGAACAATTCGAGCATGTGGTCGAAAAATCCGACGCCGGTAGAAATCTCGCTGCTTCCCTCTCCGTCGAGATTCAGTTCGAGTTCAATTTGCGTTTCCGCCGTCTGGCGACTGATTTTCGCAATCCGCGACATTTTAGGCGATTCCTTGAGCCAAAGCGGTTTCGATCAACATCAAACAGGCGTCGACCTGATCGTCTCCGCCGACCGAGATACGAATTCCCGGTTCATAGTTGGGATAGTGCATGTATCGGATAAGTACGCGATTCTGTTTGAGAAACTCGTACAGGGCCTTCAGATTTCGGCCGGGATACGTCCCCCAAACGAAATTTGCCTGCGAGTCAGGTACGGTGAAACCGATTTCTCGCATTTTGTCGATCATCCGTTTCCGCGTTTTGACGACCTTCTCTCGATTCGCTTGCAACCAAGCTTGATCATCAATCGCCGCCGTTGCGCCGGCGATCGACAGCGCGTCGCAGTTGTACGAGTCTTTCACTTTGAGCAACTGCGCGATCACATGCGGCTGCGCCACAAGAAAACCAAAACGCAGACCAGCCAAAGCGTAAGACTTGCTTAAGGTACGCGAGACCAGGACTTTATCGTTTCGTTTTACTAGGTCGATACAGTTTTCATCCGCGAAATCGACATACGCTTCGTCCACTAAAAAAGGGCAGGGGAGCGAATCGGCCGCTGCGGCGATCTGCTCCTTGGGCACGATCGTGCCAGAGGGACTATTGGGATTGGGCAAAAAGGCAAGTCGCAATTGATTGCCGCCGGTCGAAAACTCGGTCGGCAACGACCAATCGTCGTTAAACGCGATTTCTTCGCTATCGGAACCTTGGATTTCGGCCAACGTCTTGTACAGGACGTAGCTGGGCGTCGGCAGACGCAACCATTGTCCATCGCCGACAAAAGCTCTGGTTACGATCGTTAAGATGTCATCACTGCCATTGCCGCACAAAATCCAATCAGGCTCGACTCCTAATACCTCAGCCGCGCGCATTCGGAACGAAGTCGCCATCGGGTCCGGATAGCGTTCCAGCCCTTGTTCTAGTCGCTCTTTGATCGCGCGATTCACGGCCGGCGACGCGGGATACGGATTTTCGTTGGTGTTCAGTTTTATGAACTTGCCGGCTTGCGGCTGCTCGCCGGGCACATAGCCGGCCATCGCGTCGATCTCGGGGCGCACGAAAGTCATAGGGGACGCTCGCTAGAGGAAAATTAGGAAACGCGAATATCAACGCTGCGACGGTGGGCGGTCAAACCTTCTTTGTCGGCCATACGCTGCACATGCGGCGCAATCGCACGAATGCCGGTTTCGCCATAATGAATCACGCTGCTCGAACGCAGAAAATCGTTCGCCGAGAGCCCGCTCGCCCAACGGGCCGTTCCGCCGGTCGGCAGAACATGCGAAGGAC
Organism: Blastopirellula sp. JB062; assembly: GCA_044439945.1. Taxonomy (GTDB): domain Bacteria; phylum Planctomycetota; class Planctomycetia; order Pirellulales; family Pirellulaceae; genus Blastopirellula. The sequence continues at coordinate 3,483 of JBITAD010000002.1, read as the reverse complement.
CGGCGGCGTAATCGCCCAAAGCGACCGGCGCATAATTGCCCAAGAAGGCGGCGCCAGCATTCGGAATCAACGGCAATAAAGACTCGGCGTCGTCGGTGGCGATGTGCAAATGCTCTGGCGCGATTTCGTTCGCAATTCGACACGCTTGCCGTGCGTCTTCGGCCAAGATTAAACAGCCAAACGCTTCTAAACTTTGCACCGTCAGTTCGCACCGTTCGAGCGAAGCGACCTGGCGATTCAGCTCTTGATAGGTCGCCTCTAACGTATCGGGGCTCCAAGTGATCAAAATGCTCGCCCCAGGAGCATGTTCGGCCTGAGCCAATAGATCGGCGGCCGTAAAATCGGGACGCGTCGTTTCGTTGGCGACGACCACCACTTCGCTCGGGCCGGCGATCGAATCGATATCAACTTCGCCGTAAACATGTTTTTTCGCCAGGGCTACAAACAGATTGCCGGGCCCGACAATTTTGTCAACTTGCGGCACTCCCTCGACCCCATAGGCCAATGCAGCGACCGCTTGCGCGCCTCCCATCCGATAAACTTCGGTCACGCCGAGTTCATGACACGTCGCCAAGAGATCTGCGTTATAAGAGCCGAACGGAGTCGGCGGCGCGACGACGACCAGCTCTCGGACCCCGGCCGCCAGCGCGGGAACTGCCGTCATCAAAACGGTCGACGGGTAGGCGGCCGCGCCGCCGGGCACGCATAATCCGGCGCGCTGCAGCGGCAGATAACGTTGTCGTAAATAGACGCCGTCGGCTCGCTCAACTTGCACGTCTTGGTGCAATATGGCGGTTTGAAACTCCCAGATATTCTCGCGAATCGCACGTATCGTAGCGAGAAAATCGGGCGCCGCCGCGGCATGCGCCGCGGCAAGTTCGGTTTGCGGCACGCGAAGCGTTTCCGCCGTCAAAGGTTTGCCGTCCAATTTTTCGCCATATCGCAACACGGCGGACATTCCCTCGGTCTGCACTTCATGGCAAATCCGCTCGACCACTTGTTGCGGCGAAAGAGGCTCGCCGAACGTTTCGATCGTTCGACGACGTCCCGCTTCGCTGACGATATTGCCGCGAGGGCTCAGTTTTTCGCGCAGCGACGCCAGTTGAGCGGCGACGTCGTCGCGGCGGGCGTCGATGCGGGCGATATTTAAAGCGATTTCGGCCATTTTAGATGTCAAGCGGCATAAAGGTACGAAAGGCGAAAACTAGGACAGGACGACCTCTTATTTTGTTCGCTGAGGTGCGATCACGAAAGGGCCGTCTGCGTTATGCGTCGCGACCGACGACCATCCGCCAGCAGCGATGAATTCGCTTGTTGCGGAAATCCTCGGGCACCGTCTTTTTCGAAATTTCGCGGATTGCGACCCCTTCAAAGGCTGACTCTTCAAATTTGAAGCGACGAAAATTCGTCGAAAAATAGATCACGCCCTGGGGCGACATCCGCGAAATCAGCAATTCCAACGCTTCGACATGGTCCTGTTGTACGTCCCAGACCGTATCCGTCCGTTTGCTGTTAGAGAATGTCGGCACGTCGATCACCGCCAGATCGTACGTTTCGTCAAGCGGCGCTCGCAACCATTCCATGACGTCCCCTTGCAGCAGGCGATGCTCCGAACCGCGAAACCCGTTCTGACTCAAGTTCCGGTCCGCCCAAGCGACATAGGTTGGCGATAGATCAATCGACGTCGTACTCGCCGCGCCCCCGTCGGCCGCATAGACGGAAAACGCGCCGGTGTAGCAAAAGAGATTTAAAAAACGCTTTCCCCGGGCCTCGTCGCGGACCATGCCCCGTGCGATGCGATGGTCTAAAAATAGCCCCGTATCGACGTAGTCGGACAGATTGACCTCAAACTGCAAGCCGCCTTCTTCGGCGCGGATCGTCATACGGCGATCATCTTGTCGTTGATGTTGCATGTCGCCCCGCTGCACGACGCGCGTTTTTCCATAAACGTTCTCACGCGGGATTTCCAATGCGTCGGCCGCTACTTCGAACATGCGATCGAGCCATTCGGCATGCTGTGCCGGGGTCCGATCGTGCGGACGTTCGTATTCGCCGATATGCAGAAAGTCGTGATAGCGATCGACTACCAACGGAATTTCCGGAATATCACGCTCGTACAATCGATAGCAACGAATCCCCCGCTTCGGCCAACGGCGCAAGTGGCGTTGCAGCTTGACCAGTCGATTGCGGAACAGATCGGCTTGTTCATCCGCTTTGGTCGTCAGTCCGCCGAACGCCGGTCGAATTTCCGGCTCTGTCCGAGCGACGCGCGGCTGCGAAGCTTTCGTCGCATCGTTCTCCGCCTGGGAGGGCGCGTCGTTTTCGTCGATATCACGCGGAGGTCGCGGACCATAGAACTGATAAAGTTGGCATTCGATTCGGCCGTTATAAATCTTGCGGCGTCGATCAGCTCGCTGACCGAGCAATTGTTCGAATTGCGGCTCGGCAGTTAGGACGTAATGCGACCAGGTCGGCAGTCGCCGCAATACGTGCGGAAAAGATTGGTAGAGCTCGATCAGTTCGCGTCGATCGCCGATCCTCTCTCCATACGGCGGATTGGCGATGACGCAGCCATACTCGTCATCGCTCTGCAACGCGCGAAAATCGCGTTGCTCGAATCGAACGTCATGCGCCACGCCGGCGACGTTGGCATGTTGCCGCGCCAGACGCAGCGTCTCGGCGTCGGAATCGAAACCTAACAGAGGACGCTCTAGCTTTTTGCGTTTCGCCTTGCGAGCGTCGGTGCGTAAGTCGGCGACAAGTTCGGGCGGAGTGATCGGCCAACTCTCAAAGTCGAACTCGCGGTATAAACCGGGAGCGATGTTGCGGGCGACCATCGCCGCTTCGATCGGAATCGTGCCGCTGCCGCAAAACGGATCGATCAGCGGACGCCCTGGTTTCCAATAACTTAAATCAATCATCGCGGCGGCCAGCGTCTCTTTTAGCGGCGCCATGCCGACCAGCTTGCGATAGCCTCGCTTGTGCAAACTAGGACCGGTCGTGTCGATCGTCAACGTCGCCTCATCGCCTAGCAACGACACTTCGACCGTCGCTCGGGGACCTGTTTCAGGCAGTTCGCGAACGCCGTGCTCGGCTAACAGACGTTCGACAATCGCTTTTTTGACAATCTTTTGGCACGCCGGAACGCTCGAAAGTTGCGATTTTAGCGAGCGGCCGTTGACCGGAAACGCCCCGTCAGGCGGAATGAACGTTTCCCATGGCAGCGCCCTTACGCCGTCAAACAACAGCCCAAAATCGTCCGCATGAAATGCCCCAAGTCGGATCAAGACGCGGTCGGCCGTCCGTAACCAGAGGTTTGCCTTTGCGACGTCGGACATGGTACCGCGGTACAAAATTTTGCCCGAACCGATAATTTGCGGCTCAAATCCGAGCTGCGTCAGCTGGCGAGAAGCGACCTTCTCGACGCCGAACGCCGCCGCAGCCAATAAGTCGTAAGCGTCGTCCAACGATCTCTCTGCGAAT
>JBITAD010000001.1:0-5224 GCA_044439945.1 Blastopirellula sp. JB062 | reverse complement strand
ATATAGACCAAGGTTATGGATAGTATCGATTTTATGTCTTTGCTTTATGACGGGCAAGTCAGTCTACTTAGAAGCGTGGAAGTTGAATCCTCCTGAAGTTAATGGACGGAGCAAGAACGATGAGCCGGCAGACGCTTAGCAAACTAGAAAACCTGAAGCTTGACAGTCGCCAGCTACGGGGAACGCTAGCGGACGAGTTGCAGAACGATCGCCCTGATTTTTCGGCCGACGCGATTCAAATGCTGAAATATCATGGCAGCTATCAGCAAGACGACCGCGACGTGCGAAAGCAAAAAAATGCGGACGGTACGCGAAAAGCGAAAGCGTTCTCGTGTTTGATTCGAACCGCCGTCCCGGGCGGAAGAGTGACCGCCGAACAATTTTTGGCGGAGCTAGACTTGTGCGACCGGCTAGGTAACGGGTCATTGCGGATCACGACTCGGCAAGGTTTTCAGCTGCATGGCGTTTTGAAAAGCGACCTGAAAGAGACGATTCGCACGATCAACGAGATCAAGTTGTCGACCTTCGCCGCTTGCGGCGACGTTAGCCGAAACGTCATGTGCTGCCCAGCGCCGTATAAAAACAATCGGGTTCGTGAGCAGATGCAAGCGTTGGCCAAGCGGATATCGGTTCATTTTCGGCCTCGTTCGAGCGCTTACTACGAGTTGTGGCTATCGGACGAAGAGGGGAATAAGGAGAATTACGCCCAGTTTGAACCGGTCGCTGAGCCGATCTACGGCGAGAGGTATTTGCCGAGAAAATTTAAATTCGGCGTCGCCGAGCCGAGCGACAACTGCATTGACGTCTACACGCAAGACGTCGGCTTGCTGGCGATCGTCGAAGGGGACGAAGTGGTCGGCTATAATGTGATTGTGGGCGGCGGGATGGGAAACACGCCGTCTGCCGAGAAAACGTTTCCGCGCGTCGGCGACGAAGTTACGTTCGCTACCCCTGAGAACGTAATCGAAGTTTGCGAAGCGATTGTGCGAGTGCAGCGTGATTTCGGCAATCGCGAAGATCGCAAACGGGCCCGACTAAAATACCTGTTGCATGACTGGGGAACGGAAAAATTTAAACGAAAGGTCGAAGAATATTATGGGGCGGAGCTGCCGGCGCCGCGCGTCGCGCCGGTCACCGGAATCGACGATCATTTGGGTTGGCACGTGCAAGGCGACGGCAAACTGTTTTTGGGCGTGAATGTCGAGAACGGCCGGATTCAAGACTCGGGCGACGTGCGGATAAAAAGCGGTTTGCGGGAAATTTTAAAACGGTTCGGCATGTCGACCCGTTTGACCCCGCTGCAGTCGGTCATCCTTTGCGATATCGACCCTGCGGATCGCCGCGAAATCGAAGCGATGTTAGCGGAGTACGGTCTGAAAGGGGCTGACGAATTGTCGTTGGCGCGGCGTTATGCGATCGCCTGCCCAGCGCTGCCGACTTGCGGACTAGCGATTACCGAGTCAGAAAGAGTGATGCCGCAATTGATTGATCAAATCGAACCGGTCTTGAGCGAGCATGGTCTTGATCAACGGCAGATTACGATACGAATGACGGGTTGCCCGAACGGTTGCGCCCGGCCTTACGTGGCCGACATCGGATTGGTGGGCAAATCGGTCGGCAAGTATACGATTTATTTGGGTGGAAACCCGCAAGGGACGCGTATCGGTTTTGTTTATCAAGAAGCGATTCCTCTTGACGAGATCGCTTCGGCGCTGTCGCCGCTGTTTGAGAGCTATCAAGAGGAACGCGAGCCGGGCGAAGCGTTTGGAGATTATTGCACGCGACTCGGTCGCGAAGCGTTGTTGGCCAAAGCCGATCGCTTTGAGACTGTCGCACTACGGAATTGAAATCAGGGAAACGATCGATGAAACGTTATTATGCGCTCTGGAAGTCGACTTGGTGGTTATGGTCGCTAATTGTCGGCGCGTCGATCTTTTTAGCGACGCTCAATGACATCTTGTTTTACGTCAGCATGGTTTATTTGCCGATTTGCCTAGTCGTCTTCTTATGGTTCGGCTTGGTCCGCTATGACGAACAAGGGAACGAAGCCGACATGCGATAAGCGGGCGGCGGTGCGTAAGCCGATCAAAAAGGATCGGCTTTTCGCTATTATTGCCCGAGTACGGGAGGCGGCAGTTCAAAACCGCCGTCGGGCAATGTTTGAGGTCGCATCACCGGCGGCAAGAGTTGCGGCTGGTTCTGAGGCGCCACGTCGACAGCCGGATTCGAAGGCGTATTTAGCGGCGTGACGTAGCCGGCCTGGGCGTTGGCGCGAAGTTGCTCGGCCCGGTTTCTTAATTCTTCCGGCGGAACGATCCTACGCGGGGTCATCTCGAAATCGAGATCGCGGACGTCGCGAATCTCCCACGGCCAAAGGTTCTCGCTAAAGAACTCGATGACTGGGTATTCGTACCAGGGCGCCTTGAAAGTGTGGAGTTGCGAGACTGACTCGTAGCCATCTTTTTCCAGCCGAATTTCGCGCGTGCCATAATGGACGTAGCTGGCCGATACCGGGGTGACGCCGATCTCTTGGTCGTCGACGTAAACCACCGCTCCCGGAGGGTTGGTACGAATATTCATCCTGCGCCGGACGCAACCGCTGGCGGCGCATGCCAGTAGCACGCTCAGCAATAATAGATTGCGAAATGTAAGTGTCCGGCGGTTCATGCCGATGCGAGCCTGGTCCGTTGAGGGAGATGAATCGGGGGCGAAGTTTAGCAATCTGTCGCCGTAGCGACTAGGCGAAAAAGGAAAACGAAGTTAAATCTTTCTGCTGTAAGTACTTGTCGCTGTCAAAATTCCGCTTTAACATCGCAAGTTTCGGTAAATAATAGGTAGGGCCGCCTTTTTGGCGAAATAGCAGGACCGGAGAAGAGCGACGCATGTCGGTTGAGTCCCATACGTGGCATAACACGATTCAGATCGCTGCGCTCAGCGATGTGGGGATGCGTCGTAGCAACAACCAAGACCATTACGGGGTCGTGCTGTCGGCAAATTGGGACGAATGGAGGAAACGGGGCCACTTGTTTGTCGTCGCCGATGGGATGGGTGCGCATGCGGCGGGCGAATTGGCCAGCGAAATCGCCGTCGACCGGGTCGGCCATCTCTATCGAAAATATGTCGAAAAAACCCCGCCAGACGCGCTGATCGCCGCCGTCGAAGAAGCCAATGCGGTGATCAACCGCAAGGGGGAAGAAAATTCGGCGTTTCATAAAATGGGCACGACTTGCAGTTCGCTGCTGATTTTGCCGCAAGGAGCGATCGTTTCGCAGGTGGGCGACAGTCGGGTTTATCGCTTGCGGGGCGACAAGCTTGAGCAATTATCGTTCGATCATTCGATGGCCTGGGAGATTCGGGCCGCGACCGCTGGGCTAGACGCCGCCGACGTCTATGACGCGATTCCCAAGAATGTGATTACCCGATCATTGGGGCCGGGGCCGACGGTCGAAGTCGACTTGGAGGGCCCCTTTCCGCTGCAAGTTGGCGACACTTTTTTCGTGTGCAGCGACGGCGCCACCGGCCCGCTGCGGAACGACGAAATAGCGATCATTCTGAAAACGCTTGATCCGTCGCATGCGGTGCAGTTGATGGTCGATCTGGCCAATTTACGCGGCGGCCCCGACAACATTACTGTGATTGTGGTCAAAATTACCGGCGAGGCGATCACGCAAGACCCGACCCGGACTGAACCGCTTGTGATGGAAGAAGCGCGCCCCGCCAATCCGCCGCCGCGACAAAAGCTTCGCAATCCGCCTTGGACGATTTGGGCGCTGTTTTTGTTGTTCGGCTTTGCGACGTTGTCTCTCGTGTATATGCATCGACCTTTCGAGGCGTTAATTTCGGGATTGGCGGCGTTTGCGGCCTTCGTCTTCGGTGCGGTTTACATGTATTCGGCTCCCCCGGTTGTGGATGACGAGCCGATCAAAGCGACTCCCAAGCGGCGACTTGGCCGCGGTCCGTACGAAGAAACGTTGTGTAATACGAACGAGAATGTCGCCCGAAATTTGGCGGCGACCGTGGTCGAATTGCGCGAAGCGTCGGAAACCAACCAGTGGCAGCTTGACTGGGATCGGGTCAATCAACTGCGCAGTCAAGCGCAGTTAGAACTAGCGGCGGGCGACTACTTTAACGCAACCCGGCTTTTTTTGATTTGCATCGGCGCGATGATGGCGCAGATTCGCATGCAAAGTAAAAAGAAGAATCCGCTCGAGGACGAATCGAAGGTCGATCTGATCTAGCCGCAGGCCAATCGAGCGAAGACCAGGAAACTGTCGTTCCGCTCGCCTCGCGAACTTGCTAGAGTTCTGGCGATTCCCCGTCTTGTTATCGGCCCGCGATGCGTATCATTACCCGCTACATCTTGTGGGAGATCTTAAAGATCTTCTTTCTTTCGCTTGGCGCGTTGACGCTGCTGATCGTCTTGGTCGGCGTCGTGCAACAAGCGCTGCGCGAAGGATTGGGACCGGGGCCGATCGCACGCATTATTCCGTACATGATTCCGGACGCGTTGCGGTTCTCGATACCAGGCACGATCTTATTCGCATCGTGCAGCGTGTACGGACGGCTGGCTTCAGGCAATGAGTTGGCCGCGTTGAAAGCGGCAGGCATCTCGCCGCTAGCAGCGCTTTGGCCCGGCTACGCGGTCGCGCTGACCTTGTCGGTCGTTTGCGTTTGGTTGAACGACGTCGGCGTCTCGTGGGGCTCGCAAGGCGTACGTCGGGTGATCGTGCAATCGTTCGAAGAAATCGCCTACGGCATGCTGCGTACGCACAAGTCGTTTAGCAGCGATAAACTGTCGATTTTGGTACGCGACGTCGACGGGCGTCGGTTAATGCGTCCGCAGATCGTGGCGGCGGCGACCGATAGTTCGCCTCAGTTGTTGATTACCGCGGCGGAAGCTGAGTTGCACAGCGACGCAGACCACCAACTTATCATTTCGCTGATCGACAGTCGCATCGAGAGCGACGGTTCGCAGCAAGGGGCGTTTGAGCATCCCGGTCGACTTGATCATGTCGTTTCGCTTAGCGACGAACTATCGGCCGAGCATCGTAGCCCTTCCAAAATTTCGTCGGCGCGTATTCCGGTGGTTTTGGAGGAAGAGCGCCAGATATTGGCTCAGCAGCAAAAAGCGGATTTGGCTTGGAATTCGTTTTCGCAAATTGCGGCGTTAGACGATGCGCAGCGAACTCCGCCGGCGAATCTTGAGCATGTGCAGTCGCAAATC